>JASFWU010000033.1:0-13891 GCA_050049035.1 Akkermansiaceae bacterium
CAAGGCTGTTTTGTCGGTCTTTGATGAGATCGAGAACCTGTTTTTGAACGGTGACGTCAAGGGCCGTTGTTGGTTCGTCAGCGATCAGGATTTCCGGACGAGTGATCAAGGCCATGGCAATCATCACCCGTTGGCGCATGCCCCCGGAAAACTCGTGAGGGTAGGACAAAATCCGCTTTTCAGGCTCGGGAATCCCCACTTCCTCGAGCGCTTCGATAGCGCGATGGAGGGCCGCCTTTCCCTTCAATCCTTCATGAAGTTCCAGCGGTTCGGTGAGCTGGGTGGAAATGCGCAGGGAGGGATTGAGGCAGGTCATGGGATCCTGGAAAATCATCGAGATTCTCTTTCCGCGAATCTTTTGAAGTTCCTTCTCCTTGGCCTTCAAAAGATCGACTCCTTCGAAGACAGCCGAGCCCGAGTGGATCCGCCCCGGAGGCTGGGGAATGAGGCCAAGCAGTGAATAGCAGGTCACCGATTTACCCGAACCTGATTCCCCGACGATTCCAAGGGTTTCGCCTTTCTCCAGCGAGAAGGAAACGTCTTCGACCGCGTGAACAATGCCATTGCGGGTGTGGAAACGGGTGGTGAGGTTTTGAACGTCGAGAAGAGGCATGCCGCTGGGCCAATGGTGTCGGTTCCAGCGAATAATCGGAAGAAGAAAAAACAACGGTCACACCGGGAGCTTTGACCTCCCTAAAAAAATGCGAGATTTGGCCGGTTTTTCCGGTAAACTAAGGACATGAGCAAAGGATCTGCAACCGGGATGGGACGTCGTCATTTTCTCCGCGGCATCGGAGCGGCTGTTGGCTTGCCGGCCCTCGAGTCCATGAGCCCGCTGTTGGCGGCAGGTGCGGGTGCCGGGCAGACCGCCAAGGGAGCTCCTCTTCGGATGGCTTACCTTTACATTCCCAACGGGGTGAACCTCGAGCACTGGCGTCCCAGCGGAACCGGAAAAAATTACCAGCTGGGCAGGAGCATGAAGTCTCTTGAAGGCTTGAAAGGTGACATGCAGATTTTTACCGGCTTTTCCCATCAGCACGCCAAAGCAGGCAAAGATGGAGCCGGGGATCATGCTCGCAGTAACGCCACCTTCCTGACGGGCCAACGTGCCAAAAAGACTTCCGGTTCGGACATCAGCGTTGGCGTTTCGGTCGACCAGATTGCGGCCCAGACCATGAGGGACCAGACCCGTCTGGCATCTCTTGAACTTACCTGTGACGGCGTCCGCAAATCCGGTCGATGTGACTCCGGTTACTCTTGCGCTTATCAATTCAACCTCTCCTGGCGGTCCGCCAACCAGCCAAACACCCCGGAGGCCAATCCGCGATTGGTCTTTGAGCGTCTCTTCGGAGCGGGCTCTGCCAAGGACCGGGCCAAGAGCCTGGCGCAGCGACGGGCGAAGCAAAAATCGATCCTCGACTTCATCTCTGATGACGCCAAGGCGATGCACAAACGACTTGGCCGGAATGACCAGCAAAAGCTGGACGAATATCTGACAGGTGTCCGTGAGATCGAGCGTCAGGTGCAAAAGAACGAGTCGTTCGCCACTCCTCTCGACCCGGGCGTCACCGCGCCAAAAGGAAAGCCCGGAAATTACAAGGAACACATGCGCCTCCTGATGGACATGATGGTGCTGGCTTTTCAAACCGACAGCACCCGGATTTCGACCTTCCTCCTGGCGCACGACGGGAGTAACCGCTCCTTCAAAGACATCGGTGTTTCCGAGGGCCACCACAGCCTCTCGCATCATCGCAAACGCAAGGACAACCTCGAGAAGATCCAGAAGATCGACCAATTTTACGTCGAGCAACTTGCTTACTTCCTCGATCGCATGAAGAAGACCGAGGACGTCGATGGCAATTCGCTCCTCCACAACTCGATGGTGGTTTATGGAAGCGGCATCTCGGATGGAGATCGCCATTCCCATGATGATCTTCCGGTCATCCTTGCCGGAAACGCCGGGGGCGCCTTCCAACCCGGACGTCATGTGGATCTCGGGGAGAAGGTTCCTTTGTCCAATCTCTATGTCCGGATGCTCAATGAGTTCGGGGTCAATACCCGGAGCTTTGGTGACTCGACGGGTTCCTTGAAAAAGGTGTGAGCCCCGGGTCAGGCGAAGGCTTGTCGTGAAACACAAAAAAACGCCATCGCGCGGGCGATGGCGTTGGTGGGTTGAGAAGGGGACCGAAGGATCAATCGGGAACCACGAAGATTTTGCCCGTGGTCGGGTCCTTCGCCAAATCTCCCGGTTTGAACCCTTGCACCTTGACCTTGTTGTGAGGCTTGTACGGGCTGATCACGACACCCGGGGTGCCGCTCTGGAAGGCTTTGGGGTAGTTTGAAGTCGTTGGCTTTGGGGCCGGAGGAGGAGTCACAGGAGGGGGAGGAGTGACCGGTGGCTGGGTTTTCTTCTGCTGGTTCTCGCGATATACCGCATAGCCGGTTCCAGCAGCTCCGCCAATTGCGGCCCCTCGCAAAACATCGCTGCTGTCTCCGCCGGCAAGGGCGCCCACGGCGGCTCCGGCGGCTGCTCCTCCAAGTCCGTAAGTCTGCTGGGTTGGAGTGCAGGAAACGAAAGTCAAAGCCCCGGATAAAAGTCCGGCGGCAAGAATCGGTGGTGTTTTCATCAGTCTCTTAAACGCTTGGGTTGGTCTTGTTATTCAAGAATGGCTTACTTTCTTCGAGCTGGCCAACATTTAATGCGTTTTTTTTAGCACTATTTTCGAGGTGATTCCGATTGGTTTGCGGCCCAGGCACGGATGAATTCCTGATCCTCTTTGCTCAAGGTGTCTAAGGAAATCTCGCTGGCGCGGCCTTTGATCCGGACGTGGAGGGTCTCGCCGGCCAGGCGTTGCAGTTGTGCGACAAGCGTCCGACCTTTTTTGTCGGTCAGGGTGCGGGTGACCTTTTTGGGTAAATCTGGTGATTGCGTACCTGACTTGCTCTCGGGCGGGTTATTGGAGCGGATTTTCTGGAGATTCTTCGATTCGTGAATGAACAGGATGCGGTCGATGTTGAAGTTTTTTGAGCGCCCCGAAACGGTGAGTTCGTATTCCTCTCCGGCCTTCAGTTCATAAAGCGGCTCGACTTTTGGTTTGTTGTGACCGGGGTCCAGTTGATTGGTCCAATCCCATCGGGTGGCATGCCCGCCGAACATTTTGGTGTCCTTTTTGAGCAAAGCCAGCGGGGCATTCCCTCCACTGGTGAAATCACCCTTGAGGGCCACGAAGCAATCGTTTGAGAGATCCTTCCGTTCGGTTTCGAGTCGTTTTCGGGCGCGAATGGTCAGGCGGTATCTGCCGGGAGTTTGAATCTTAAAGCGGTAAGTCAGAGGCGACTTCGGTGGTCCATTGGTGATGGTGTTCCCGGTGAATTCCAAATGACAGGTGCCTTGAAAGTCCTTCACATCGGTTTTCTTGATCCAGGAACCCAGACGGGAATTCGTTGATTCTGCTTCCATGGCAACGATCCCTCCCTTCTCCAGGAACAGCGGGGGCTTGGCCGGGAGGATTGAGGCAGCGACAAGTGTGATCAAACAAACTCTCATTCGCCGGAAGTATCAGAAATGACCTGATCAAGCCAGCGGTTGATTCGCCCCACCTCAATGATGAGTTGAACTGCGATCAAATGATGACCCAGCGGGGCGGTCCACCGTTCGGGCTGGCCCAGCAACCGGTGGAGCTCAAGCGCTTGTTCGTCGGGCATGATCCGGTCGACCGTTCCGGCGATCATGAGGATGGGATAATCCCGAATGCCGGAAGCGAGCGCTCCCGAATGGAAGCGGGTGCGTTTGGCAGCGCGACGGTAAATCCGGTGGTATTCTTCGTCCGTGAACATCCGATTCACCCCGGTTGGTGGTTGCTTCCGGAACTGGCGGGCCCAGGTGAGGGTGTTTTTGAAGAGGCCGGCGGATCCCGATTCATAGAGCGAAAGCAGGTTGGTTCCTCCACTCACGAAGATCACGGCGTCCCAATCGGGATTCATCAGGATTTCCGCAGGCATCGCGAAGGTTCCGGCGCTGGTTCCCATTAAAACTTTCGGACCGTTCAGCCATTCGGGCCGGGTTCGTTTGAGGTATTCAAGGGCAACCCGTGTGGAGCTTGCTTGTTCCAGATAGTGGCGGTCCATATCATTCGCCACCAGGTCTGCCGCCTCATCGATGGTGCCTCGCGACGAGCGCAGAACCGGCAGCGGTGTCCGGTAGAGGCTGTCGGGCGGAAGTGCCACCACGACGTTCCAACCTTTTTTCCGGAATCGGCCGATGACCTGCTTTTCCGCGACCGAGAGAAGCATGATGGAAGTGTGGTAGAAGAGGAGGCCTTTTGCTTTTGGAGTCAGGGACGGATAAAGGTCAAAAAAGGTGGAGCGAAAAAAATAGGCCGGGTAGAACCACTTGCGGTCGTCGGCAAAAAGGGTGTTGGTGTGCACCTGCAAGGGACAGGGACCCGCAAACGAGGATTGCGGGAGAAAACACTGGCGAATGGCTCCAATGCCTTCGGGTTGTTTTTCCTCGCGTCTGCTCATGACAAGAAAGTGCTCACGCCCATCCGGTCGTTCTCCGTATGTGATCACGGTGGCACGGCCTGTTTTGATGAACTGCGGGAAGAATTCATTTTGAACCGATTTGTCGGGCGAGGGGTCGGCTGGCTTCCAGGCAGGCCACTTGATGGCCTGTTTCTTGAGTGGAGCCGGCGCTTTCTGCGCCTCGTGCACCGTCATCACACAAGAAGTGACGAAGATCGGAAGGAGGGCGAGATGAAGAAGTCGGATCAAAATCAGGCGGAGCAGGTGCGGGGATTTTTGTGAGGAAGGAAAAAACTTCCAGAGAAAATGACCTTTCGCTGGATGGCATGGCGGCGGGGTGAGATAAATCGTCGAACGATGGCCGGGGACCGGAATGAACTTGAGAAGTATGCGACCGATGTGATTTTCGGCCATGCGCGCGGGTTTTGGCCTTCGATGCTTCGATTGGTTCTTCGCGCCCTTTCGTGGGTTTATCGCTTTGGGGTCAAATTGCGGCTTCGCCTTTATCGCAAAGGATGGCTCGAGCAATCCAACCTTGGAACAATGGCGGTCAGCATTGGAAACATCACGGTTGGGGGGACGGGCAAAACACCGGTGGTGGAGCGCTTTGCGCGTGAGTTGGCGGCAAAGGGACGCAAAGTCGCGATCTTAAGCCGGGGTTACAAGAGTGAGGATTTGAAGAAGCCCCAGGTATGGCGAAATCCCGAGACCGGGTTGGAGGTGGTCGATCCTCCCAAGATCGTGAGTGACGGGAAGAAGGTTCTCTTGCGGGCCAGATATGCCGGAGACGAACCCTACATGTTGGCGAGAAATCTGCCCGGAGTCGCGGTGGTGGTCGATCGTGACCGTGTCCGGGGTGGGCGTTTTGCGGTAAAGGAATTGGGCGCAGATACCCTCCTGCTCGATGACGGTCTGCAATACCTTCATCTTGATCATTCCCTTGATGTCGTGCTCGTCGACCAGAACGCACCATTTGGCAACGGTTATATCCTGCCCCGGGGAACCCTGCGGGAACCACCGCCGAATCTCTGTCGCGCGGACTACATTTTCCTTACGAAATGTGACGGGGACCCTCCTGAAAAGCTGATTCGGAAGATCCGGCGTTACAACAAGACGGCTGAGATTCTCCAGTGCACCCACGGTCCGAAGCACCTTCAGGGTGTTTTCAGCGACGAGAGGCTCCCGCTTGATGCTCTTGACGGGAAATTCATCGGAGCGATCTCGGGAATCGCCCAGCCCAAAAGCTTTGACCGGCTTTTGAAGAAACTGGGTGGCCAGGTCCTCTTTCACACCACCTTCGCCGATCATCATGCCTTCACCACCAAGGAGATCGAACCGTTCATGGATCGCTGTGTGAGCCGCGGTGTCGACATGATTGTCACCACCGAGAAAGATGCGGTGAGATTTCCCCGCCCCGAGAAAATGGATGTGCCAATCTACTTTCTTCGGATCGAAGTGAAGATCCTTGAGGGCGAACAAGTTTGGGAGCGTTGTTTGGAACGCATCTGCCAGCGGGTCTCCCGGGACCCGGAAGACTGGAATGAGGAGAAGCTTAGAAGTCCAAGCCCGGTTTGACCCGGTAATTTGCTTTGGCATTTGCCCCTCCCAAGGCAAGGCTTCGGCGTGCGCGACAAACTGAACCGACCCCTTCGGGACCTGCGGCTTTCCCTCACTGACCGATGTAATTTCCGGTGTCGCTACTGCATGCCTATTGAGACCTTTGGCCCGGGATATCAGTTCCTGCCCAAACAGGAGATTTTGGATTTTGAGGAATTGGTGAGAACCGTGAGGGCATCGGTGGCGCTGGGCGCGACCAAGGTTCGACTCACCGGTGGCGAACCGCTGCTCCGCCGGAGGATTGAGGACTTGATTGCCATGATTGCGGCTGTGCCCGGAGTGGAGGATCTGGCCATGACCACCAACGGGATACTCTTGAATCACCATGCCGACGGGCTCCGGGCGGCTGGATTGCAACGCATCACCGTCAGTCTGGATGCTCTCGACGAAAACACCTTTGCTCAAATGAACGGAGTGGGGGCGAAAATAGACCGGGTTTTGTTGGGGATCCGCTCGGCGAGGGATGCCGGATTCGAGGTGAAGATCAATATGGTGGTGCAACGCGGAGTGAATGAAGGTGAGATTCTTCCCATGGTCCGCTGGAGCCGCGAGGAAGGAGTGACGCTCCGCATGATCGAGTTCATGGATGTGGGGGAAACCAACGGTTGGGATCTTCAACAGGTGGTGAGCGCAGCTGAAATTCTGAAGGTCGTTTCGGATGAATTCCCCGTTTTGGAAGTTCCGCGGAGGTATCCGGGGGAGGTGGCCCAACGTTGGCATTTCGAGGACGGGAAAGGGGAATTCGGAATCATTTCCTCGGTGACCAAACCTTTTTGTGGTGATTGCAGCCGGCTGAGAGTCTCGGCCGAAGGTCGGGCTTTCACCTGTTTGTTTGCCAGCAAGGGTGCCGACCTGCGGGCCTGTTTGCGATCGACATCAAGCGACGACGAAGTGATCGACTTTTTGTCAGGCCTTTGGGGGGAAAGAAAGGACCGCTACTCCGAAGAACGTGGAGAGGCAACCAAACCCAAGGCCGAGATGAGTTATCTGGGTGGATAAGTCATAGAAAAATAGATCTCCTTCAAATGAAGGAGATCTATTAATTTTAGAAAGCTCCGGGGGGAACCGTCTGGCTGGCGAAGCTGCTATTTTAGCTTCGCCTTGGCTTTTTTGTATGCCCCCTTGAGCTTGTCGAGTTTGGCTTCGGTGGCTGCGATTTCCTTAAGAAGACCAGCCATTTCTTCAAGAGCCTTGAGCTCTTTTGAACTTCCACCACCTTTTCCCGAAGTGATCGGGGAGGTGCCGTCTTTTTTGCGCCATGCTGCGATTGTTGCAGCAGTTACTCCGTATTTTGCGACAGCCTTGGTTTGACCACCACGACCTTGTTTATCGATAAAGCCTAGAATTTCTGCTTTCTGGGCATCGGTGTAACGCTTAGCTTTCTTTTTTTTGTTAGCCATGAGGCATACTCATTGAGTCAATGAATTTTGTCAAATATTTTTGTCGCATTAAATTGCATTCAGTTGCATTCCATCAATTTGATAACGTAAGCTAATTGCGATTACCTCGGAAGTCGTAACAAATCAGGCGGGTGGGTGAGTCATCGAATCCTTTCTGGTTTTGAACAATATAGAGCAAGCCACGGTGAATGACCGGTGGAGTCCAGGTGTCACGTGCGTAAAAGAGGCGGGTTTTTTGCACGATCTTCGGCTTTTCGGGTGTGAGCTTCAATTCGGCCAAGCTGCCGTCTTCGCCGAGGGAAAAGATCCGCTTGTCAGCCTGGAGGAACGAACCCCGGAAAAGGCCGGTGACGCGATTTCCTTCCTGCCAGCGCATGTCATCCTCCCATTTCAGTTTGCCGGTTTTCAAATCTGCCGCTTTGAGCTGGGTGTCCGGAATGTTTCGCCCGGCGAATCCATAAAGATGATCTTTCCTGAGAAGGGGAATCATCATGTGCATGCCAAAGAATCGCTCTTTCCACACAACGGTGGGTTTGAACCCGGGATCAAACTTCAAAAGCACGCCTCCCAATTCATAGCAGTCGGAAATGAAGACCTGGTCTCCTCCGATGGGCAACGGCGTGGAGGCGAGAACCGACTCGTAGATGTCGGCACGCCAGGGAAACCTGGAAAGAAGCTTTCCATTCACGGGGTCAAGAACGAGGAGGCCACCGTGGGCGGGACGTGATTCTCCGGCGGCGAGAACAAGAGCGACATCTCGGTCATGCATTTTGGTGATGACGGGGGAGGCGTATGAAGCGCCCCATGCATCTTCATAGGTCCAACGGGTCTTTCCGGTCTTCAGATCAAGACCCGCAACGCTGGTGCCCTTCTCCTTCTTCTCCTTGCCACCCACATTCAGAATCAGAAGATCTTTGTAGACCACGGGATTGGGACCGTAGCCAAAGAAATACTGCGGAATCTGGAATTCTTTTTTAAGGTCACGTTTCCAGATGACTTTTCCTGTTTTGAGATCAAGACAATGAAGCATGGCGGTGACCCCGATCAGGTAGATCCGCTCACCGGCCACTACCGGGCTGCTCCTTGGTCCATTTGAAAATCCGTATCGGTCACGGTAATCGATGGGATAGGAAAACGTCCAAATCTGCTTTCCGGTTTCGGCGTCGTGGAGATCCAGCGTTTCCTTAGAGTCAACGGCGTGAAAGTGAAGAAGCTTCCCGTCGACGAGGATCGGCGAACTATAGGATTCTCCCCGCTCCAGTTCGAAGACCTTGGTAAGGCCCTTCTCCGGGAAGGTTTTCAAAAGTGGTCCTTCCTTACTGGTGCAATTGTCCCGCGGTCCGAAGAAGCGGGGCCAGTCCTCCACGGTAGCATTGGGTGAAAGCGGGCGTGGCTTTTGATGGAAGGTGAGCGGATCGGCATCAAGCAGGGAAGCCGCGAGGGTAAAAGCAAGAAACAATCTCATCGGGTCTGAGTCACAATCAACGGCAAAACCCGGAGGCTGGCAACTCGATAGAAGGAGGGACCGGGTCGCTTTTATTCAACCTTTCGTCCTTTGCACGGTTGGTAAAACGCGTTTTAGTCCTGCTGATGAAACGATTTTTTACCACAATGTTGGCCTGCATCACTCCGGTGGTGGCAGGAGCAGGGGAAAAGTGGCTGGAGTTTAAAGGTAAGGAAGGTCCGGGCAAGGGAAAGCACATCGTGCTGGTCTCCGGTGACGAGGAGTATCGGTCGGAGGAAAGTATGCCGATGCTGGCCAAGATCCTTTCCAATCATCATGGCTTCGACACCACGGTTCTCTTTTCCTGGAGCAAGGATGGAACATACATCGACCCAAACAACGGTGCTGGAATCGTCGGGTGGGAGAAGCTCGACTCGGCCGATTTGATGATCATTGGAACTCGTTTCCGCGCCTACACTCCGGAAACCGTGAAACACCTTGGAGCTTTCCTGAATGCCGGCAAGCCCGTGGTGGGATTTCGCACCGCAACCCACGCCTTCAATGGGGGTGGAAAAATGGGTGGCATTGGTGCAGGCGAGTGGGGGCTGAAGGTCCTCGGCGAGAAGTGGGTCAACCACCACGGCGCTCACAAGCGTCAGGGTGCCCGCGGAGTGATCGAAAAGGGACAAGAGAAGCATCCGGTTCTCAATTCGGTCAGTGATGTTTTTGCACCGAGCGATGTCTACGGAGTTCGTCACCTCACCGATAACGACACGATTCTCCTTCGTGGCGCGGTCACCGAAACCCTTGATCCAAAGTCCAAGCCGGTTGAGGGAGGCAAGAACGATCCCATGATGCCGTTTGCCTGGTTGCACACCTACGAGTCACCTGACGGGAAGACCAAGGGGAAATCCTTCTGCACCACCGCCGGGGCATCGGTCGATTTTCTCAGCGAAGACCTTCGTCGTCTCATCGTGAATGCCAGTTTCCACCTTCTCGATCTCAAGGTTCCTGATAAAGCGGACGTCAGTTATGTCGATGCCTACTACCCGAGCTTCTATGGCTTTTGGAGTGGGAAGAACGCGGCGATCTGGAAAGAGCGTGGGCTGAAGGCCGAAGATTACGGGATGGGCAAGACTCCGACCGCTCCTTCACCCAAGGGAACACCTGATTGGCCCTACATGCCGGTCAAGAAGTGATGGATTGTCACGCTTATCTCCGCGATTGGTCGCAAGCGGCGGCCGCGCGGGGATTTCAATCCTCTCATTTTGCCGAGGTTGGTAGTTTTGCTCTTTCAGCCTCAACCAAGGGAGATCCGGAACTCCCTTCGATTTATCTTTCGTCCGGCATCCACGGGGATGAGCCGTCGGGGCCGCAGGCCTTGCTCGAGTTGATGCGCGAAGGCTTCTTCGATGATCGTTATCATTGGATGATCTGTCCGATGCTTAACCCCACCGGGCTCAGCGAAGGAACACGTGAAAACCGCGAAGGGATTGATCTGAACCGGGACTATAAAACCTGCGAAACTCCCGAGGTTTGTGGTCACATCGAATGGTTGAAGAAGTATCCGGTTCCTTCTTTGTTTTTATCGCTGCATGAGGATTGGGAAAGCAGCGGCTTTTATTACTATGAGATTAACTTGGGTGCCGACGGGCCCAAACGAGATCGCCTTCTCGAGGCGGTCGCCCCGTTTTTTCCGCCTGAGCCCGAGCCGGTCATTGATGATCATGAAGTCACCGAACCCGGCTGGATTTATCATTCAGAGCATCCTGATTTGCCTGAGGGATGGCCCGAAGCGATCTATCTTGCGAGCCTTGGTTGCCCGCTTTCGTTGACTTGCGAAACCCCCAGCAGCAAGGAGCTTGAGAAACGGATCAGTGCGCATAAGGCGGTTGTGAAGCGCGCGATCGAGGACATCGGGATCTAGGTTGGCGTCCGGGATCTTCACTTGCGAACGGGTTTCCCAACGGTCAGACTCCCGCCATGCCCACCGAGGAAGAAAACATCGTTTGGAAAGGCCGTTCGCATCAGATCGTCAACTTCTGGCCGCTTGCCGCCTCACTTCTGTTGTTGGTGTTGATTTTGATTGGTGCTTTTGCCTGGAAAGACTGGCTGGCCTGGGCGTCCCTTGCTCCGCTCGCCTATGGCGGCTGGCTTTGGCTGGGAACCAAGCTGACGGTTTTTGAGCTGACCACCGAGCGGATTAGAATCTACGAGGGGATTTTGAACCAGAAGATCGACGAGATTGAACTCTATCGGGTCAAGGATACTCGTCTGGAGAAGCCCTTCTGGCTGCGCCTTTTCGGGCTTTCCAACCTGATTCTTCAGACTTCGGATCGTTCCCGGCCCGAGGTCAATTTGAGCGCCGTGGGCGGAGGCCCGGAAATTCGCGAGAAACTCCGCAAACAGGTGGAAATGCTTCGCGATAAGAAGCGGGTCCGCGAGGTCGACTTCGAGGGCTCGGACGACGGCGACGGAATGGAGTTCGAAGGTGACTCGATGTAGTTTTTCGTGTCGACCGGTTCGCGACATCGCCCGCGCCTGGGATTCAGGACCAGAAGAATCCTGCCATCGGCGCTTGCATGCGCGGTTGAGTAAGGTCACTTAGAAACAAATGGGAATTGGCTGGTTGGTCATCGCAACGCTCCTCGCAATTCTGGGGGGCTTGTCGGGTGTGCTTGCACTCCGGGGTAAGAACTCGGGGCGGCCGGCGTTTTGGTGGATGGTCCTGGTTTTTGGGGCCCAATTAATGGCTCTGGGTTGGCGGGGAGAATTACGCGGGCAATGTCCGCTCGGGGACCTCGGTGAGGTGTGCCTCTTCCTAGCCTGGTCGCTGACTCTGTTTTACCTCGTGACAGGGACGGCCTACCGGGTTTCGCTTTTGGGAGTATTTACCATTCCCCTGGTTGCCTTGCTCCAACTGGTGGCTCTCATTCCCGGAGCCTTCGACACCGGCGTGGTGGCCGCTGAATCGATCGACCCGTGGAGGGAAACTCACACCTCGCTTTCAGTTCTGTCCTACGGCGCGCTCGCCCTCGCCGCCGTGGCCGGGGTCATGTTCTTTGTTCTGAACTACCGCCTGAAGTCCCGGAAACTTGGAGGCGGCCTCGTGCACGGGATGCCTTCGATCCGTCGGCTTGTTCAGGCGATGGCGAGAATTGCTCTCGTTGGCTGGGTCATCCTCACCTTCGGAATCATCGCCGGCCTCCTGATGTCGGACCAAGGGATGAGTGTGCACCTTCTGGTGGCGACGGTGACCTGGGTTCTCTATGCCGTTTTGTTGGGTGTTTATTTTGTGAGGGGAATGCCAGGGAAGAGCCTGGCCTTGGGTCTGACCGGCCTATTCGTTCTTTCGTTGGTGGTGTTTGCGAAGATCTGATGAAGCTAATCTGTCTGGGATTGAATCACGAAACCGCCCCCGTCGAGGTGCGGGAGCGATTCGCTTTGTCTGATGCCGCGTTGGACCGTGAAACCGAATCGCTGGTGGATTCCGGCGATGTCCTGGAGGGAGTGATCCTTTCGACCTGCAATCGGACGGAATATTACGCCGTGGTGAACGGGAGAAGCGGAGTCACCGAGCTGGAAAACTGGATCTGCGAGCAGCGTGAATACGACGGGGCCCGGGAGGGATTCTTCTACCATTTTGAAGCCCGGGACGCCGCAGAGCATCTTTGTCGGGTTGCCAGTGGAATGAACTCGATGGTGCTGGGCGAGACCGAGATTTTCGGACAGGTCAAACAGGCCTACAAAAGGTCGCTCGAAGGTGGCGCGACCAAGGCGGTCCTCAACAAACTCTTTCAACGTGCCTTCGGCGTGGGAAAACGGGTGCGAACCCAGACTAAGATTCAGGAAGGTGCAACCTCAGTGGCGGGGGCTTCAGTTGAACTCGCGGAACGGGTTTTTGGTCAACTCAAGGGAAGCTCCGTCATGGTGATCGGAGCAGGTGAAATGAGCCGCCAGACAGCGCGCGCTCTTCAATCCCGTGGCGCCTCATCGGTCATGGTGACGAATCGCTCGTTCGACAAAGCTGTCGATTTGGCGGATGAGATTGGCGGGCGGGCCATTCCTTTTGACGGCTGGGAGGAGGAACTGTCGCATCTGGATGTCGTGATCGCAGCGACCGGTGCACCTCATTTTGTGGTGAAGCCTTCGCATATCGAAGCGGTCCGCCGAAAGCGAAAATACCGGCCATTGATCATCGTGGATATTGCCGTCCCGCGCGATGTTGATCCGGAAGTCGGAGAGATTGAGGAGGTTTACCTCTATGACATCGATACCTTGCAGGAGATGGCGGATGAGGCGAGGAAACGACGCGAGGAGCAATTGTTGCTTTGCGAAGAAATCATTCGGGAGGAGATCGACAAGGCCCGCCTTCCGAGAGTGAACGAAGAATCATGAAGACCCTGAAACTTGGAACCCGAGGCAGTGCTCTTGCCTTGAAACAGGCCGAGATGACCGAAGCCGCGCTGGCGTCGGCATTTCCTGAACTGGAAGTCGAACGGGTCATCATCAAGACGACCGGAGACCGCCGAACGGATGTTGCCTTGAACGAAGTGGCCAAGGCCGAAGGGATTTGGGACAAGGGAGTTTTCATCAAGGAGCTTGAGGTGGCGCTGGAAGCGGGGGAGATCGACGTGGCAGTCCATTCCCTGAAGGATTTGCCGACCGTTCTTGAAGAACCATTCCAACTTCGATCGGTCCTCGAGCGGGCCCCGGTGGCGGATGTTTGGATCGGAAAAATGCCGTGGGCCGAGGTCACGAAAGGATCCCGCGTGGGAACGAGCTCGGTGCGTCGCGCCCGACAGGTGCAGTTTCTGAAACCCGGAACCAAGATCGTTGACCTGCGTGGAAACGTGCCCACCCGTGTTCGCAAGGCTGCTCTGGATGCTGATTATGATGGTATCAT
>JASFWU010000260.1:0-4354 GCA_050049035.1 Akkermansiaceae bacterium
AAATCCTGCGTTAAGACACCCGCATCACCATGCGAACACTAGCCATCAGCGATATCCACGGTTGCCTCGATCCGCTTCAACAGATGATAGAGCTCATCGACCCGCAACCCGAAGACCACCTCATTTCCGTGGGCGACTACGTTGACCGGGGGCCTGATTCCAAAGGCGTCATCGAATTCCTGATCGGGATCAAAGAGAAATTCAACGCCACCTTTCTTCACGGGAATCACGAAGAGAAGTTCCTGCTCTCATCCATCGACAAGACCGACCTCGCCCATTGGCTTGAAGCCTGGGGAGGCGGCGCGACCCTGGAATCGTACGCTCCCAACGGATTCGACTCGGTTCCCGAATCCCACTGGGATTTTGTGCGCAACACCCAGCCTTACCACGAGACGGACAGCCACATTTTCGTCCACGCCAATCTTGAACACGACATTCCGGTTGAAAAGCAGCACCCCTTCACCCTGATCCACAAAAAGTTCGGAACCCCGCTCCCCCATCAATCTGGAAAGATCATGATCTGCGGGCACACCGCCCAAAAGGCTCCCCACCTTCCCCTCAATCTCGGGCACGCCATCAACATCGACACCGATGTCGGCCGCGGCGGCTGGCTCACCTGCCTGCACGTTGAGTCCGGCCACTACTGGCAAACCAACGTGAATGGCGAGTCCCGCCAGAACGAACTCGCTTGAGGGGAGCGAAGGCGTCTCGCCTTCGTCATAGGTCATTGGAAGGCGGGACGCCTTCCCTCCCCTATTGGTTCAACTTGTGCACGGCCTCGGCAAATCCTTTGCCGATTCCACCGAGGATCTTTGCGGAGCCGAGATAGTGATACTCGGCATTGGTGATGCCTTTCATCAGCTCACGATCGCGGGCAGTGAAAAGTTCGGCTTCGAATTTGTCCATGGCCGCCTTGAGTTCGGCGCCTTTCATCCCGGCCTTTTGAAGCTCACGACGCTTTCCTCCGATTTTTCCCCGCTTGGAGCTGACTTTGCTCAACTCGGGATCCCAGTAGTTTTCGGTCAGGACCGCGGCCACGTTGCCTTTGAATTCAGGCATGGAAGCCGGTGCCGCCATGGCATCACGGAAACTCTGGTGAATCGCGACATACCGCTTTGATTCGTAGTCCGCCGTGGGACCACCCGCCCCCATCACGCCGATCACGAAGGGAAGCTTGGGCGACTTGAGATCCTTGCGAACGTCACGAATGAAATGAGCCAGGACCTCGCTGTAAGCATCGTATCCACCGGGCTTGCCTCGATTCGGATACACCGAACCCGCCACCATGTCATTCCACCCCTGGAACCAAACGAATCCACAGAGCTGGTATCCTTCCTTGGCGTTGTAGCCGGGGTGCACCTTGCCCGGATCAGACAGGACCGCTTTCACGTGCTCCATCATCATGCGGTAGTAGCGTCCGGTCGCCTCCTTTTTCTTGGCCTTTTCCGCTTCGAGGTCCTTCCCCTGCTTCTTGAAATTGGCGAGCTCGTTTTCATTGAAGGGGTAAGGTCCGGCACTAGGCGGACGGAAATCGGTGTTGATGGACTTCCCTCCCCACGCCGTTTTGATGATCAGGATGGGGCCGTCGACCATCTGGCGGGTGTAGATTCCAAAGGTAAATTCGGGACCAATCTTGTCATCCGACTGGGACGGATCCCGCCGTGCGCCAAATCCGGCCGTCAACTGACCTTTCGCCACCGGGGCGTCCTCCTTGCCCGTGCGATAACTGATCCAGGTATCGTCGACCGTGACCGCCGATCCGTCGGCATTCCGCATGTCTTTCAGCATCGGGAGGGACTTCGGATCCATCCCGATATGATCGAAGGAAGAGGTCTTGGCGTGGCCTTCCATGTTCGACTGGCCCGCGAGGATATAGACCTTCAGTGGCTTGGCGGTGAGAGTGGCGCCCGCAGCGACGACCCCCAGAAGACCGAGAAACAGTTTTCTTTTCATGAAGCGGAGAATGACGCAGTCCATGATCAGCGCCATCTTTTTTGACGGGAAATGACGTCCCGCATTTTTCTCATCTCAGTCCGCCGGCAGGCTTGCCATTGGTGGTGAGAATGTGGACCTCGTGGAACCCGCGGAAGCCGTCGGCCTGGAATTCCCAGACCACTTTCTTGTCCGGGGTGATTTCGATGGCGTCAGGTTTGCCGTCGCCTTTGGAACCATATTGACAGGTCACGAGGTTGCCGTTGGTGAGGACCTGCCCACCGCAAGGATCGGCACAACGCTCGTCAGCAAACATCCAGTCGACCTTGCCTTCCGGCGTGAAAATCACCGTTTTGTTGCCATTGGTCAGATTGGCCATGATCCGTCCTCCGTCCATCACGATGGCGGTGAAGGGCCAGTTCTTTTTGGGGCGTCCTCCCAGCTCGGGGAGGTCGGTTTTAATGGTGCGGACGATTTCTCCCTTCGGATTGTATTCCTTGATCGCAAAGGCCAGCAAGTGAGGGACGAGGTAGTTTCCGTTGGCCAGCTTGCGGGCCATGCGAATCTGCATGTGGGTATTTCCGGTTTCAGGCTGCACCGGCACTTCCACCAAGACCTTTCCTTCCGCATCGACTTCGAGGATGCGTGGCTTCGATCCCATCTCGGCAATCAAAGTCCGGCCATTCGGGAGACGAGTGGCGGTTGAAATCTCCTTGTTCTCTTTCGCGAGCTTGTAATGGAAGACCATCTTTCCCTCGCGCGTGAATTCCTTCACTTCGTTGGCAAAGGCAATGAGGACGTTCCCGTTTTTGAGAACCTCGCCGTCGCGGGAACGCCCGCGAACTTCCCAGACAATCTCACAGTCCTCTCCGATGATGGCCGTCTTGTTTCCGGTGATCAGGAAGGAATGACGAATCCCCGATTCGCTGATCTGCTTTCCAAACGGAGCAGCGGTTGCCAGACCAGACAGGAGGAAAAGAGTCGCAAGCGTGTTCTTCATTCAGATAGCCTGCCCCAAATCGCGCGCCTTGGCCAGAAGAAGAGGGGAGCGAAGGCGTCTCGCCTTCGTCATCTTTCGCAGGAAGGCGGGACGCCTTCCCCCCCCTTAAATCTCGGTTCCTTCCGACCTGATCTTTTTCCGAAAGCCTTCGATCAGGCGCAAGCTGACCTCTCCTGGTTTCCCGTCTCCAATCTCGCGCTCATCGAGCTTCACCATCGGGATGGTCTCGGCAGCGGTCCCGGTGAGGAAGGCTTCGTCCGCCGTGTAGATATCATACCGCGTCATCGAGACCTCGCGAATGGAAATGCCCATCTCGGCACAAAGTTCAAAAATAACCTGACGCGTGATTCCGTCCAGACTTCCGTCGGAAACCGGCGGAGTGAGCACCTCGCCTTTTTTGACGATGAAGACATTGTCCCCGGTGCATTCCGCGACATACCCCTGCTCGTTGAGCATAAGTCCTTCCTTCGCACCCGCTTTCAGCGCCTCCACCTTGGCCATGACATTGTTGAGATAATTCAACGACTTGACCTGCGGGCTCAGACTTCCCGGAGTTGGTCGCCGGGTCGAGCAGGTCACGACCTCCAGGCCGTTCTCATACAGCTCGGCCGGGTAAAGGGTAATGGCCGAAGCAATGACAAACATCGAGGGCTTCGGGCAAAGATACGGATTCAGGCCCAGGTCGCCGGTCCCCCGAGTCATGACCAACCGGATGTAGCCGTCGGTCAGTCCATTCGCGCGAATGGCATCGAGAGTCGCCTGGCAGATCTCTTCATGACTCCAGGGCATCTTGAGAAGGATGGCTTTGGCCGAGAGGAACAAACGGTCGATGTGCTCCTCGAGCCGGAAAACCCGCCCACCATAAAAGCGGATTCCTTCAAAAATCCCATCGCCATACAGCAAGCCATGATCAAAGACCGAAATCTTGGCATCGGCCTCATCGACAATTTCTCCGTCCAACCAAATTTTACGACTCATGATTATTCTTTGCTGCGTTGCGGCCGCATGGTGACTCTCACCCCGCGCCTTGCAACTTTTATCAGTTAGGAATTCGAAGCCTCGATCTTCGCCAAAATCTGCGCCTTGGCTTGCGCGGCATTGGGATCATCGGGGTGATCCTTCAAGACCAACTCGAAACACTCCAGAGCCGCAGGCAACTCACCCATCTCGGCCAGAATCATCCCGCATTCATACCTCGCGAGAACCAGATTTCCCTGCAACTCGAGGGCCTTTTGCAGGCTCTCCAACGCGTCACGCTTTTTGCCACGCAAACGGAGAATCCGCCCCCGGGCATACCATGCCGAAGCATCATCCGCACCCAGCTCGACCGCCTTGTTGGCCGCCTCTTCGGCATCGGCCGGATAATCCCCCTGCAACAAGGCCAGAGCATAACTGACGTAGACCTCCGCCCGGTCGGGCTCC
>JASFWU010000261.1:0-4344 GCA_050049035.1 Akkermansiaceae bacterium
TATGCCGGGACGACTTTCGACAACTTCACCATGGAGGAGCGCATGACGGTTTGCAACATGGCGATCGAGGGCGGCGCCCGCTGCGGTTATGTTAATCCTGACGAGACCACTTTTGAGTTTTTGAAAGGCCGGCCCTACTCGCCTTCGGGTGATGACTGGGACAAGGCGGTGGAAGAATGGAAGTCCTTCGCGACGGACGCCGATGCCGAATTTGACGACGTCGTTGTCATCAATGCGGAAGACATCGAGCCGACGGTGACCTGGGGAATCTCGCCCGACCACGGTATTTCGATCGGAGAGAACATTCCCGACCCGGCCACTGCCGAGGGAGACGACAAGCCGGTGATCGAAGAGGCGCTCAATTACATGAAGCTCCCGGCTGGCACCCCGATCAAGGGCATTCCCATCGATGTCGCCTTCATCGGTTCCTGCACCAACGGTCGTCTTTCCGACTTCCGCGAAGCGGCACGCTTCCTCAAGGGACACAAGGTTTCGCCCAATGTGAAAGCGATTGCCGTTCCCGGTTCTCAAATCACGGCGGTGCAATGCGAGAAGGAAGGCATCGACAAGATCTTCGAAGAAGCGGGATTCGAATGGCGGGCCGCCGGCTGCTCGATGTGCCTCGCGATGAATCCCGACAAGCTGGTCGGCGACCAGATCTGCGCTTCATCCTCCAACCGGAATTTCAAAGGTCGACAAGGGTCCCCCATTGGCCGCACTGTTTTGATGTCTCCGGTGATGGTTGCCGCGGCGGCTGTTGAAGGCAAAATTGCCGATGCCCGCGAAACCTTTGAAGTGCCGCATAGCTCGGCCGTTGCTTAACCAAAAACCATAACCATTCATGAAACTCCTTTTCGCTCTCACTCTTTCACTTGCACTTCCCTTATCCGCTCAGGAAGAAGCCAAAAAATCGCCGGCGGAACGCCTTCTTGAAGTCACCGAATTCAAAAAGACCATCATCGACGGAGGAGATGCCGGATTTGCCTTGGTTGAGAAACAGCTTGAGACTGCAAACCTCACCAAGAAGGAAATGGCGGAGGTGAAAACCGCCTTCATTGACTACATGACAAGGCTCGCCAACGATCCCGAACTCACCGCCAAGACCATCGAGCTCTACAACAAGAACTTCACCCCGGATGAACTCGAGGAGCTGATCGCGTTTTACCAGACTCCCCTTGGCCGGAAGACCCTCGTCACTCTTCCCGAGATCATGGGAGAGTCGATGAAGATGAGCACCAAACTGGCGCAAAAGCATGTCGGTCCGTTTCAAAAGACGGTTCAGGATCTTCTGATGCGTAAACAGAAAGAAGAGGAAAAGGAATAATCCCAGGTTCCCCAACCAAATCCGAACCTCACGGCCCCATGAAACTCCTCGTCATTCCCCTCCTGGCTCAACTCGTCCTTGCGGCCTTTGCTGGCGCGGAGGAAAAGAAAGCCAAGCCCGCTGATCTCAGCAAACTCAAGCACCCGGTCAACCCGGCTCTCTTTAAGATTGAAGGCAAGGGGCTGAAGAAGCCGTCCTATCTTTTCGGCACCATTCACATCGGCGATCCCCGGGTCACCACGTTTCATCCCGAAGCCGAAAAAGCCTTTACTTCCGCCGATCATGTCTATGGAGAGATCGACATGAATCCCGCCAAGATGCTGGGAGCGGCCCGCATGATGATGCGTTCGGATAACAAGACGCTTTCCAAATCCATCGGGCCCGAACTTTCGAAGGAACTGAATCAGTTTATCAAGGGAATCAATCCCGCTCTCAATACCGCTCCTTTCGAGTCGATGAAGACCTGGGTGATGGTGATGCAGCTTCCGCTCCTGCAGTTGCAATTGGAAGGAGGCGAGGCCCTTGATGCCGTTCTTCAAAAACGCGCCAGGAAGGACAAGAAGACCGTGGCCGGACTTGAGACTGTCGAAAGCCAGTTGAAGATCTTCAACGACTTGAAGGAGGAAGAGCAGGTCATGATGCTCAAATCGACCCTTGAATTGCTGGTGGAGGAGAAGAAGGACGACAAAAACCCGACCCAGGAATTGATCGACCTTTATCTTACCGGCACCATACCGGATTTCGGCGACTACATCCTCAAGATGAGCGAGCGGGGTGACCAATCGGATGAAAAAATGAACGCCCTTAACGAAAAGATCATGAAGCAGCTGTTTGATGATCGAAACATCAAGATGGCTGACGGAATCGCGAAGGCCCTTGAGAAAGAACCAGGGGACGTTCACTTCTTCGCGGTTGGCGCGGGTCATTACGTGGGGGAAACCGCCGTCCAAAAGCTCCTGATCAAAAAGGGCTACAAGATCACTCCCCTTTTCAACTAACGAACCTCTCTAATCTCATGGCCATTGCACCAATCACCAACGTCACCGGCACCGCAGTTCCCATTCCCGGTTCCGACATCGATACCGACCGTATCATTCCTGCCCGTTTCATGAAGTGCGTCACCTTCGACGGACTGGGCGAGTATGCTTTTTATGATGTTCGTTTCGATCCGGTGACTGGCGAAAAAACCGACCACCCGCTCAACGACGAACGCTTTAACGGCGCCACCATCCTCGTGGCAGGGATCAACTTTGGTTGCGGCTCTTCCCGCGAACACGCCCCCCAGTCGCTTTCCAAGTATGGTTTTAAAGCAATCATCGCGGAATCATTCGCCGAGATCTTCTACGGGAACTCGACGACCCTGGGACTCCCTTGTGTGAGCTCGACTCGCGAAAACATCGACGCTCTCAAGGCAGCTTGCGCGGCTGATCCCACGCTTGAGGTTTCCATCGACCTAGATGAGATGACAGTGACCGCCGGTGCGCTTTCGTTCGCGGTGGAAATGCCTGCGTCCGCCCGTCAGGCGCTCATTGCCGGAAAATACGATCCGATCCAAGAGCTGCTGGACAACTCCGACAAGATCGAGGCGACGGCCGCATCCCTTTCCTACGTCGGCTAAAGCCAACCTTTGAGGACTTTGACGTCGCGGGCAATATTCGCGACCGCTTCCATGACATCCTTGGCGGGATAGACCGAAGCCTTGCCCCATTCCATGTGGAGGGAGATCGGCATGGGCTTTTGACCGCGGATGACTCTCTCGAAAGTCTTGCGATCGACAATGCCGGTATCGAGAGGAACGTTCTTCAGCTGCCGGGTCCGGTCCCCCATCCACCGGGCGTCTTTGACATAAACCGAGCCCAGGTGGTCCTTGAGAAGCGCCACCGCAGTGTCGAATGAGAGGCCAGACCCGGAGCGAATGTGGCGCAGATCAAAGGCGAAGGCAGCATGGGCCGGGGCAACCTTTTCAAACATCATCGCGGCATCCCATCCAAGTGAGCCGGCATACTTGGCTCCGGCATGAACCTGATAGAGAGCCTGCATTCCCAGCTCCTTGTTCATGGCAGCAATCTCGGCGAGCCGGGCGGTGAAATCACGAACTTGTGGCAGGAGGGGTTTCTTAAGGTCATAGCGGAAGTAGTTCATTCGGTAACGCGTGATTCCGTTGGCCTTCAGGACCTTGAGATATTCGAAGTCTTCCTTGGCGGTTGAAATGACATTGCAGGCTGCGATGAGTGCTTTGCAACCGTTCTTCGCCAGGGAAGCGACCATGCCCGGCACCTTTTTGGCGGCATCGCGGGGCTCAATGTGCCCGCCATTCCGGATGGTGGCTTCGATCCCCTGCACTCCCATCTTGGCCAACTCCTCTCCCATGCGATCGTAATCGAGGGTTTGCATCGGTTTCTCAAACACAACGACCGGCCACTCCTTGCCTCCTCTTTTTTGAGCCAATGCCGGAGCCACTGCCGCCAATCCTCCCTGTGCCAGAAAATGCCGTCGTTTCATGTCGCTTCATCAAGCCTGCGATGGCGGTTGAAAACAACTCGAAATCAAGAAAACAAAAGTCTCCGCTTTCCCCGCTTTCCTTCCGTCCGGACTCCGTTATTTCTATCCTCAACCTCAACATGAAACCACTCCTCCTCACCGCCCTTTTTGTCCTCCCTCTCGCCGCCGACCCGGTCGCCGGTGAAGGCTCCGATCTCAAGCCGGATCCCAAGGCTTTGTTCGGCTCGATGGACAATGGCTTCCGCTACATCATCTACCCGAATGCCGAACCTCCGGGGAAATTCTCGGTTCGTTTGCACGTGGCCGCCGGCTCGCTAATGGAGGCCGAAAACCAACGCGGACTCGCCCACTTCCTCGAGCACATGGTCTTCAACGGAAGTAAGAACTTCGCTCCGGGCACCCTGATTCCGGCCGTGCAAAAAGCCGGAATCGCCTTCGGAAGACATGCCAATGCCTACACCGCATTCGATGAAACGGTCTACATGCTCGACCTTCCAAAATATGACGAGGACATGCTC
>JASFWU010000034.1:0-13819 GCA_050049035.1 Akkermansiaceae bacterium
CAAACCCACCAGGGTCCAGAGAAACAGGAGTCCCACAAGGAGGCGTGTCGGGCGAATCGGCATAAGGTCAGACTCGCGGTGCTTCAACCGAAGCGAGAGACGAAGTCAGGAGATCATCGACATTCTGACCGCTGATTGCCACTTCGGGTGCGACTTGCACGCGATGGCGAAAGACCGGAAGAGAGGCACGCTTGATGTCGTCGGGCATGACATAATCCCGTCCCGACATGATAGCGTATGCTTTCGAAACTTGGACCAGGCTGATGGCGCCGCGTGTTCCCGCACCCAGACTCATCCCGTGGGCTTCGCGCGTATGACGTGTCAGGCGAATCGCGTAGTCGATCACCTCCGGAACAACCTTGACTTCAGCGGTGAGTCTCTGCGCTTCGATGATGGTGTCCGGCTCACAGATCTGGTCCACCTTGCGGGGGTTCAGCCCCTTCGCTCCCGCAGCTGAAGTGACCGCAGCAACCACCTGAGTTTCCTCGGTCATGGTGGGATAATCAATCAAGACCTTCATCAAAAAGCGATCCAATTGGGCCTCGGGCAGCGGATAAGTGCCCTCCTGTTCGATCGGGTTTTGCGTGGCGAAACACATGAAGGGTGGAGCCACTGGCAGCGAGTTTCCATCGATCGTCACCTGCTGTTCCTGCATCACTTCCAGCAAAGCCGCCTGGGTTTTGGCGGGAGCCCGGTTGATTTCGTCCGCCAGGAGCAGGTTGGTAAAGACGGGACCTTTGCGGGTTTGAAAGGTCTGGCTCTTCATGTCAAACAAGGTGAAGCCGGTGATATCAGACGGCATCATGTCCGGGGTGAATTGCAGTCGCCCAAACGCCCCCCCGAAGGTGCTGGCCATCGCAAGCACCATGTGGGTTTTCCCGAGACCGGGTTTCCCTTCCAAAAGGACATGTCCCCCTGCGAGAAGGGCGGCAATCATCTGGCTCACGGTTTCTTCCTGCCCGTAGACCACTTTTTTCATTTCACCTCGAATGGCCTCGGTGAGAGCAAAGACCCGCTCGGCCGCAGTGGGTGCCGGAGTCTCCGGAGCAGTCACCGGTGGGGCTGCCTCGGGAACTGGTTCCGGCTGGACCGGAGTGATATCGTCATGTTCTGTCATCGTTTTAAAAGTCGCTGAAGTTTCTCTACCATCTTTAAAGTTTGTCCCGGATCACGGGGAATCTCGCCGGTCAGGACCTGCACCACTTCTTCCCGTTCAATGCCGGATTCCTCCGCCAGGCGGTCGTAAAAAGTCTCGGGATCGCTCCCGCTTTCATGCTCCAACCGCTCCCTGAGGGGACGCACCAGGGATTCAATCTCGCCCGTCCGCCAAAGGAATCTTGCCGAAGTGGTCAGGGCATCACCGTAGGGCACGCGCTTCACCTCGCGGTCCAGCAATACCGGACCAAAACGGGGAATTCTCATCCATAGCCAAGCAAGGAGAACGCAAACTGCTGCGATCACCACCATCCATCCATCCTTCCAAAGGAGCCCGAAAAACGAGGTGGAGGAACCGTAGAGAAAAACCATCTGTCCGCTCCCATATCTGGCCGCAAGATAATCGAGAAAAGCCGCGTGGTCGGCCCGGGCAAGGTAGGGATTCCGGAGGGGACGGGCGTGAGCCATCACGATGATTTCCCCGGCGCCGTAGCTGGCACCCACCATCCTGGATCCCCCGCCAATCGATGGAATCCATTCCCAACCGCTGCCAATGCTCATCACCGTGCTTCCTTCAAACTCCAGCGCCAGGTCCGCCCCGTCCTGGTCGAACCGGGAGACTTCCCAGGGCCGCGACAAATGCCCTTTCTCTTCGACCTGATCCGTTTCAAACGATGGGTTCCCTCTCTCATCGATCGTAATGTCGAAAACTTCGAGGATTTCAGAGAGTCCGGAATACTCCTCATCATCCGCATACGACCAATACCAGTCATCGTTCACGAAGTCGTTCCGGTCGGCCTCTCCCCCTTCGATCGTCAAAACCAGAGTTCCCCCGAAATCGATCCAATCCAACACCCGCAAGGCCATTCCCCGCGTTTGGAGAAAAGAGGCGGGCATGAAAATCACCGATGTTTCATAGTCGAAGTTTGACCATGAGCGCGAATTTGCCACCGAATGCCCCTTGGCTTCCAGATAGCGTTCGGCGGCGAGATACGGGTTTCGCTTGGCAGCTCCGCTGTAACCAATGGGCTCCTCGCCAACCTTCACTTTTTCACGTTTCTCTCCACATCCGGAGAAAAACAGGGACAGACCCAACAGAAACAGCAACCTCATGAGGCCCTCCTTTCACCAAAAGGCCAATCACCACACAGAACTTCGACCGTTTGAGAATCCGGGGTCCGCTTGGCGTAGGCCTCGGAGATCCAGGCCCGGGTCAGGATCTCAAAGTACGAAGCATGTGCGACTTCTCCTTTGGCCGTCACCCTGCGAAGACAATCGATCTCGGTATCACTCTCTTCGATCTCCACCAACTGGCCGGAGACCAGCGCCGAAATTGCCCCGCGGTAGAGAAGTCCAAGAGCTTCTTTGAATCGTCCTTCATCCCAAAGACGCCTTACCGTTGCCACGAGGTGTTCGGGAAGTTTCTCAGGCTCAACATTCATTCCGGCCACCGTGGTGACTTTCTTCTTCTCCTCTTTGACATGCTCCGATGCCCCCCTTTTGAAGACGTGAAGATTCATCACGACAACGAAGACGATCGCCGCCACCGCAATCGCGAAGATGATCCAGAAAAAAGCCGAACCAATTCCTGCGAAAGCGGTGGTCCCGGAAGAAGAAGTTGACCGGCTGGAGCTTCCATCCCGGTCCCGCGAGCTTTCTTTCTTCTTCTCCTTTTCCTTCTCTGAAGCGATGTCCCGGTATTCGTAGACGGGCTTCGAACGCACCTCGAATTCCTCGCTGTCGAGAATCCTTCGGGCTTCTTCGTTGCCCCGGACCTCGGCACTACCAAATGCCAGGAGCCCCACAAGCACCAGCCCGAGCCGGCGCCCGAGCCCCTTGAACTTCAACTCAATGTCCCAGCCCTCGGTCCAGGTCCGGGTATTCACATACAACCCGAAGCCGGCCCCCGTGTAGAACCACGCCACGACCGTCATGGCATTGAGATAAAAGAACCCGAACATGATCCAGACCCACATCGGCACGAGATCAAACTCGCCGTCGGTCAGAGCCTGATAGGTCAGGGAATCATTGATGCCCACACCTTGCGGCGTCATGGAAAGAATGAACATGATCTGACTGAAAAAAATGGCAGCTTCCAAAAGAAGACAGATCACCATTAAGCCGGTGGCCGCTCCGGCACTACGATACGACAGGGTTTGTAAGCGTGTCTTGAACCTCGTTCCTTCCAGCCCTTCCAGGTATCGAATGGGAAGCACCAGGGAACGGCTCAGGCTTGACCGGTAGAAAAGCAATCCGATGACCGTGACCCAAAACAAGATCGCCAGGCCCGGACTGACCCCGGAATCGTAGTCGTCATTTGCCGGGTTTGACGGTTCATGGTGAATCCACCAACCGATCGCGGTCAGAGCCAATCCCATCAAGACCAGCACCTTGTTCTTCTTCATCTGCCCCGGCAGCACCTTCATGGTCTCCCGCCAGCCCGGATGCTCTCCAAACAAGCTGCGGCTCAGCGGATGAAGCGCCACCCGTTCCCAGATCGGTTTCAGCCACCAGATCAAGAACACCCCCCACCCCACCGAGTGATGGCAGAGGATCAGAATCAAGGCCGCAAGAGGATAGACCGAGGCCATCCAGCCCTTGATCACGGCTACCGCATGTTCGCTTGCAAGCCTCACCCCAAGATCAATGGCCTCCCATTGTGAACGGGGACGGATTTCCGCAGTTACTTTTTCAAGCTCCACCGAACCTCCTTCCCGCCATCAAAAAATACACTGCATGGAGAACCCAAAATGAGATTCCGACCGAATACTTCACCGTTGCTGAAAAAGGCTCGGCCGACCAAAAGCCCTCCACGACCGCAGCCAGAAAGGTCATGAGAGCTCCCCCGATCAGAAGCGGAACCCCATGACGTCCGGCACGTTTCAAGGCATCTCCCCGGCTCAGGGAACCCGGAGCCAGCAGGGCAAAGCCGATCTTAAGGCCGGCCATCCCGACCACCAGCATTCCCAGAAGTTCGAACGAGGAATGGCCTGCCACGAAACGCCAGAAGGTCTCCGGATTGCCGGAATAGCCGACGTAGCCCACCGCAGCTCCGAAATAGAGTCCATTGTAGACGAGGAAAAACAGGCTGCCGACCCCATAAATGATTCCGCCAGCAAAAACCCGGAAGTCGATTCCGATATTGTTCCAGATGTAATGCGAAAACATGAGGAAGTTCGATCCCTCCTCCGTTCGCACGGCCTCATTCGGATCGGTATCCTTGCCATACATCATATCGAGACTCCCCATTTGCTCCGGGCCAAGAAGCGCCTCCACCCATTCCATCTCTTCATCGGCCGACCACCACATCGCCAGGAAGGGCAGCCAGAACACCATCGAGACCACTACAAACAACTTCCACTCTTTCCGGAAGGCCCGGGGAAAAGTCGAAGAGACAAACCGAATGGCTCCCTCACCAAACGGGCTTCGCTTCCGGTGAATCAATCGATACCCCCGGATGGCCAGGCCGTTCAGATGATCCACAATGCGATGTCCGAACATCCGGTATTGCGCCAGCGAAAGATCATAGCAAATCCGGCGGAACCGCGACGGAAGCTCATTCCCCCCCATGGTTTGGTTCCGGGTCTCCGCTGCCTTCAGCTTCAGTTCGAACTGTTGCCACTCCGGAGTGTTCTTGTTTTCAAACTGCTGCCTGTTCATCGCTGTTCCTCCAACCAGTGCGCCATTCCAAGAACCTTGCCAACACCTCGTGGACCGGTCTCACCAGTGACTTTGGCAAGATTGTCCGCCAGCTCCATCCTCCGTGCCTCGGACCAACCGCCGCTGCGATAACGATACGACAAAATCGCGGCCTCCTCTTCGCGGGTCAGGGAGAGATTGACCGGCACCTTTGACATGGGAGGCGGCCCCGGGACCACCGGGTCAATTCGCGGTCGGGCATAAACCACCAGAGTTCCGGCCGCGAGATCCCCCAGACGCTGGAATCGCGGATGGAAAAAAGCCACCAGTGGAAGAAAGGGAACGATCAGCTCCACCCCGCGGATAAAGTTTCGCACCATGGCCTGCCCGATCTTCACGCCTCCACCGGCCTCGTTTACCACTCTCAAACCAAAAGCCTTTTTCCCAAGGGTGGCCCCCCAGGGACTGATTTCGAAGAGAACATGGTAAAACCACCAGATCACGAAAGCCGCGAGCAGGCCAATTCCCTGCGCCACATAATAACCAAGCGAGGGAAATGCGAAGCCCACAATGATTTGCAGAATGAAAAGGAGAGCGAATTCGGCCACCAGGTCGAGAAGATAAGCCATGAGCCGAAGAAACGGCCCCGCCACCCGAAGATGGATCTCCATCCCCTCGGCAAGTTCCACCGTTTGCAATGTGTCAATGCGCCGCTTTCGGGATCCCATCGTAAAACTGTCAGGAGACTAGCGCGTGTCAAAGGCAGGTAAAGTCCCCATTTATCATCAGCTGACAGGTCAACTTCTTGGAAAAATGAAAGTGCCTCAACGCCAAGCCCCCCTTTTTCGGAACTGATAGAATCAACATGGGTCAGACCTTAGCGACTGAAAGGCTCAAGCAGATGCTCCACCGCTTCGTCCCAATCGTCAGTCGTCAAGATGTTTCCAGTATCGATCAGGGGCAATATCCCACTGGGAATCTTCTCTCTGAGCGTCCCCCTTACGACAAAGTCTCCGTTCCAGAAGAAATCGACTGGTTTTCCGATAACTTCAGTCGTGATTTCTAAAAATAACTTGAGATCACCACGATCGATGCGAACCCAAAAATCACCTTTCTCTCTCTGCAGTCTTTCGGCTGCGAAAGTGCCAAGGGTATCGCCCTCCTCGGTTACCATCCGAAGTTTTCCGACACGGGTAACCGATTCAGTTGTATGAGCGTTTTTAGGTTCGGCCTGTACGGCAACACTCTCATCTTGATTTCCCATACTTGGACACCGTTCATCATGACAAGAGTATATGAATAGCGTTAGGAGGATCGTAATACACTGGTGAGTGGACTTCCCAAGCATCGTCAAAATCGGAAATGGGGTTGCCGAACCCGTGAACGGCTCGAATGCAGAAGGAAAAGTGGAGCCACCTGACGGACTCGAACCGTCGACCTACTGGTTACAAATCAGTGGCTCTACCAACTGAGCTAAGGTGGCTTGTTCCCCTTGGGCGAACGGCGGAAGACTAGGATTTAATTGCCTGCTGGCAAGTCCTGACTTCGCGATTTTAGGTCGGGGATCAACATTCCGGTGGCGACGAAAATCATCCCCGCACCGATTGCTCCGACTGCCGCGGGCCCGATCGAGGCCGCCAGAGGGAAAGCCACAAAAGGAGCAAGCACTCCCCGGCAGCCGGTCAGGAAGGTATGCACGCTCATATACTCTGCAACATGCTCGGCATCGGAAAATTTGGTGACCCACAAACTCCAGGCAACATTCCCCCCCGCTTTGGCAATCCCATGGAGTCCTATTCCAATGTAAAGGGCCCAGAGATCGTTCCCCAAAAAGTAGAAGAGGATGCCCGCCGCAAAGACCAGATTGATCAGGCACCGCAGAACGTAGAAATCGATGCGGTCAAAAAGCCGCCCCCAGATCAGCACAAAGACAAAAAAGCAGGTCTCCGGAATCACGGTGGTAATCACGCTGACGTGACCCTCCGAGAGTGCGAGGCCGTAATCCTTGTTAGTCACGTATTCCACAAAGAGTGAAAAACAGAGGAGGTTCCCAAGCCCGAGGATCATCCAGCTGATGAGCATCTTCCGAAAGCGACGGTTTTCACCCGCGTGACGAAAGGCATCAAAAAGACGGACACGATTCGATTTGCTTAGCCCCACCCTTTCGACCGCCATGACGCAGGCGGCCATGGCAAAGGATGCACCGGCATAACACCAAAGAAGAATGGGATAGGATTCGAGCGACTTTTCGAGCAGCCAGCCGAAATAAAGCGCCGTTCCGATGGCAAAGGCTTTTCGCCAGAATGCGGTGATCGAAAACAAGCGTCCTCGCACTTCGTCGGGATAATGCTTACGGTAGATTTGAGAGAAGAGCGGTAGGTTGAGGGTGAGCGTGACCGAGGCAATGGCCATTCCCATGAGATAAAACCCAAAGTGATCGCCCGAGAGCGCGCTGATCGAAAAACCAAGGCCCGCAAAACCAAAGATCAGAGAGAGCATGAAGTTGGCGGAAAGACCGCTCCGCCTTACCGCTTGTACGACAAAGAGACTGAGAAGAAGCCCGAGACTCGGCATTGCCACCAAGGCCGCCTTGGCAAAGCCCCCGGCCTGAAAAACCCGGTCGGCAATGAGAATCGAAAAGGTTGTTCCAAGAGTCTCCACCACTCCGGCGGGAAAAGACCGGAGGTTTTCGAGTTTGAAGGTCCGGGCCCGGTAATCTTCAGCGACCACTGATCCCCCCTTGCTTTGTCGGCCCGGCCGCCAACCACCAATAATAGACCACACTCACCAAGGCTCCGGCTACGCCGACATGCAGGACCTGAACCACGGCATGAATTCCCGAGGTGCTCAGAATCAAACCCATCACCATGAGAGCTCCAACCAAGGCCAGCACCAATCGAGGCACTGTTCCCTTCCAACCCACCTTGTACCCCAGCCAAAGGGCGGCGATCAAAATGGTCCAAGAGAAACTGCGATGGACCAGGTAGATGATCGAGTCAGAGATTTTCCCGATCCAATTTGACCGCGACTCCACGCCATACTCGCGCATCAAGTCATCGGTCACTTCACGGATCTGTGAACCCATGGCCCATTCAATCATGACGCAGGCCAGGAGAATCATGACCGCAGGTCTCCCCGGGCCTTCGATTCTCACCCGTGCCTCCCCCGGCTTTCCGCCCGCCCAGTAGAGATAGGTCAACACGAACAGCTGAAGAAAAGCCAAGGCCATGTGAATGGTCACCACCCCGGCCCTCAGTCCGCTGGCCACCACCACGATCCCGGTCAGGGCACTGATAATGACGAGGGCGAATGAAGCGATCCCAAGCTTCGGATGATTCCGCCTCCTGATACAGCAGACCATCAGGACAAAATTCGCCAGGAGAACCGGGAGGGCCAGAAGCCGGTTCAAGTATTCGATCCAGGTTTCCAACGGATCATATTCCTTGAGCAGACTTTCCGCGGTGACTTCTTCCGGGTCGCGCCCCCACCGGGCAGCGGACCGTTGAAATCGCTCGATCCTCTTTGGGTCGTTCAAGACTTCAAAATCAATTTCCTCCACGCTGGTTGGAGGGATCAGTTTCCCCCAACAAGTGGGCCAATCAGGACAGCCCAAGCCGGATCCAGTGACCCTGACAATCGCGCCGGCGAAGATCAGAACGATCAAAAGTACGATGGAAAGGAAGGCCAGTTTCTGAACACCTGTTTTCCGCACGCCCCGAACCTAGCCTCTGGGTCCACAATGACAACCGAACTCCGACAGGATGGTCAGGAAGTTGTCGTCTCGTCGGGCCTCACCACGGGAAGATCGATCTTATCATCAAGCAAAGTATCGTCCTCCAACTCATCGTCCACACCGTCGAGATCGAGGATTGGAATCCGCTTCTCCTTGGTGATGGCAACAGAGATCCAGCGGAGTTCGTCGGAGTTGTCGAGGATCACTTTCAGGACCATGGTCAGGGGCACGGCCAGGAACATTCCGACGGGTCCCCAGACAAATCCCCAGAAAAGAACGGAGATGATCACCACCAACGTGGAGAGACCAAAGCGCCGTCCCATCAACATGGGCTCAAGAAAGTTCCCGAGGAAAACGTTGATGGAGATGTAACCCACACCAACGGCTACCGCGCTCGGTCCGCCATCGACCAGGAAGGCCAGGATGAAAGGTGGGATCCCGGCGATGATGGAACCGAGAACGGGAATAAAATTGAGCGCAAAGGCAACGATTCCCCAAAGCACGTAGAAGTCGAGACCTGCCGCCCAGCAAAGAAAGCCGGCAAGGAGTCCGGTTGCGAGGCTCACCACCGTTTTCATGGCGAGATAGCGCTGGATGTCCGCGGTGGCCGCCATGATCCGATCGAGATTGGGACCATTGGCCTTGAGAATTTCATCCACTCTCCGCCCAAACATTCGGGCCTCGCTCAGCATGAACACCGTCAGGATGAGAATCAGCAAGGTGGTTCCGAGGAAGGAAACCACTTTCACTGCCACGTCCTTACCGACATCGAAGGGATTGATGCTCTCTCCGAGCTGCTGCGGAATCCGAATGGTGGCCCATTGATTGACGGTCTCGCGAGCATCAGGGATTTTCCACTTTTCGAGGACATCGACCGCCGTTTCCGAGACCTCTTCGATCTTGGTATTCATGGCCGGGTAGTATTTGTCCCGCCATTTGGTTTCGAGATCACCGGTGAGTGAAATGACAATGATGACGATCCCTGTCAGGAAGGCGAAATCGACCAATACGGTCAGGAGAACCGCGATGGGACGTGGAACTTTCTTGGACCTCAACCACGAGGTGATGGGAAAGGAAACGGTTGCAATAAAGGCCGCGAGCAGAAGAGGAATAAAGAAGTCCTGTGCCAAACGAAGCCCCGCCACCAAAATGACCACCATCCCGGCAGTCACAAGAATGCGGGCGGCATGAAGCTTGGAGTTGGTTTCTGGCATTGGGGTCGTAGTCGAGGTGACACCTTCCCACCTCCGACTGGGATAAAATAAGGACTTTTCTTCTTTTCGATAGTAAAATCGCCAAGAAATCGAAAATGCTTGGTGACACAAAATTCCCCAGCTTCGATTTGACAATCGAACGCCCCGGCAACGACCTGGGAGTGCTCTTTCTTAGCCTAAGAGCTGAGGAAACCGGTCAATGGGCTGGTGGCCGAAGCCCCATCGATGACATCGGGCAACCCAAGTTCGTACGCCTCGCGGCCGGCTTCCACCGCTTGCTGAAATGCTTTCGCCATCCGGCAAGGGTCTGAAGCGATGGCGATGGCGGTATTGACCAGCACGGCATCGGCTCCCAGTTCCATCGCTTCGGCGGCATGACTGGGAACTCCAATTCCCGCATCCACCACGACAGGAACCTCGGCCTGATCAATGATGATGCGGACCTGATCGCGGGTCGCTACTCCCCGGTTGCTGCCGATGGGAGCGCCGAGAGGCATGACGGCTGCGGTCCCAACTTCCTGGAGTCTTTTGGCGAGAACCGGATCGGCATTGATATAGGGAAGAACGGTGAAGCCTTCCTCGACCAACTGTTCGGCTGCGGCAAGAGTCTCGATGGGATCCGGTAGGAGATAGGTTGGATCGGGATGAATCTCGAGTTTCACCCATTTCGGCAGCCCGGCGGCGGCGGCAAGTCGTGCCAGCCGAACGGCCTCGGTGGCGTTCATCGCTCCGCTGGTATTGGGAAGCAGGAGATACTTCTCCGGGTCGATGAACTCGAGGATGTTGGCGAACGGATCGGTTTGTCCACTGAGGTCCGCTCTTCGTAAAGCGACGGTGACGATCTCCGTTCCCGACGCATCAAGAGCATCGCTCATGAGCTGGTTGGACGGGAACTTGCCCGTCCCCAGCATGAGCCGCGAGGAAAACTCGCGGCCCGCGATGACCAGCGGAGATGCCATATCGAAAAGGCTGCTTTAGGAAGGAATGAGATCAGCAACCGCCTCGCGCTCTTCCATGAGTTCCTTCACGGAAGCATCCACCTTGCCGCGGGAGAACTCGTCGAGCTCGACGCCTTGGACCACTTCCCAAGTCGATCCATCAGTGCGAATCGGCATGGAGGCAATCAACCCCTCGGGAATGCCATAGGAACCGTCGGAGCAAACCGCGACGCTGGTCCAATCTCCTTCGGGAGTCGGTGTGGTGAGGGAGCGGACAGTATCGACAACACCATTGGCAGCCGATGCCGCCGAACTCGCTCCACGGGCCTTGATGATGGCCGCCCCACGCTGTTGGACAGTGGCGATGAACTCGCCCTCGAGCCATTCGCGGTCGGTGATGACCTCGGTCACGGGCTGGCCTTTGATCTTGGCGTTGGTGAAATCTGGATACTGGGTGGCGGAGTGATTGCCCCAGATGCACATGTTGGTGACGTCGCTGTTATGAACTCCGGCCTTGGCGGCAAGCTGGCTCTTGGCGCGGTTTTCATCGAGACGGGTCATCGCGAAAAACTGCTCCTTGGGAATACCGGCCGCGTTGTTCATCGCGATCAGGCAGTTGGTGTTGCAGGGGTTTCCGACGACGAGAGTGCGGACGTCCGAGGCGGCATTGGCGGCAATCGCTTCACCCTGACCGGTGAAAATCTTCCCGTTGATTCCGAGAAGGTCATTCCGCTCCATACCTGCTTTGCGGGGAACCGAGCCGACCAGAAGGGCCCAGTTGGTTCCGCGGAATCCTTCCGCGAGATCGCAAGTTGGCACGATTTCGTTGAGAAGAGGGAATGCGCAATCGTCAAGTTCCATCACCGTTCCTTCGAGAGCTCCCATGGCGGGTTCGATTTCGATGAGACGAAGGTTCACGGGCTGGTCAGGGCCGAACATCGATCCCGAAGCGATACGGGTGAGCAAGGCGTAGCCGATTTGACCGGCGGCACCGGTGACGGAGACAGTGATGGGAGCTTTCATAGACGTGTTGCTCTTACTCCCGCAGGGGCCGTTGGTCAACGGATGACCCGCGGAAAATTTACAGCGGCCAGATCACCGGAATCAGGAACGAAGCAATCACCCACAAAATCAGAGCCAAAGGGAACCCAGCCCGGAAGAAATCCCCGAATTGATAGCCGCCAGCCCCATAAACGAAAGTGTTGGTCTGGTAGCCGATAGGAGTGGCGAAACTGGCCGAGGAACCAAACATTACCGCCGCAATGAAGGGCTTGGCATCCACTCCGAGCTGAATGCTGACAATGATTCCCAGCGGAGTTAAAAGAGCGGCCACCGCGTTGTTGCTCACCATTTCGGTCAAAACGGCCGCGAGCAGATAGAAAAGCGCAATGAGAATACGCGGATCGAGATCCCCGGTGAGTTCCACTACCTTGATCGCCAGCAAATCAGCGACTCCGGAATACTGCAAGGCTTGTCCCAGCCCCAGCATACCGATGATCAAAAAGAGGACCCGCCACTCCACCGATTGATAGGCTTCGACCGGATCGATACAGCCTGTAACGAGGACAAAAAAAGCAGCACAAAGTGCCACTTGCACGATGGGGATGGGAGGAATCACTCCGATACCGGAAAGCAAACCCGTCACCATAAAGGCCAGGATTCCAAGAATGGCAAAGGGTGCCTTTTTCTCACGAACCGCGATCTCCTTCGGCTCGCTGAGGTTCACGAAATCCTTGAGTTCAAAAAGCTGCTGCATCCTTCGGGCCGGCCCTTGGACCAACAAGGTGTCCCCGAAGGCCAGCTTCACATCCTCAAACTTCTCGCGAAGATTTCGCCCCCGTCGGTGCACCGCGATGATGATCACACCGTAACGTTGACGGAAGTTGAGTTCCTTAAGGCTCTTCCCCGCCAGAGTGGAATCAGGGCCTACGATACCTTCCATCATGACCGCTGATTCTGTGCGGACGTCTTCGAGGCCGAGCTGGTCGGGATTTCCCTGCGTCAGGCCATCCTGATCCGACAGCCCCATGAGATCTCCCAGCTTGCCTTTGATGATGATTTCGTCGCCTTCTTCAAAGACAACCTCGTTGAGGGCCTGACGAACCTGCTGTCCGTCCCTCACCACATCGATCACCCGGGCCTTTTTCATTTTCTTGAGTGAGGACTCAAGGAACCCCACCCCAATCAAGGGCGACTCGCTGGCGACATAAGCACGCGTGATGAACTCGCGGGAATCCTTGCTGTCGATCAAGGCAGCCAAAGTCACCCGGTCCGGCAACAAGTGCTTCCCGATCGTCAGAAGATAAACAAAAGTCACCACTACGAAGACCAAGCCCAGCGGGGTCACCTCGAAAAAGCCAAAGGCAAAGTCCTCGTTGTAAGCCGCCGCGATTCCGGAAGCCACCAGGTTGGTCGAAGTCCCGATGATGGTTACGGTTCCTCCGACAATGGCGGCGTAGGAAAGCGGGATGAGGTATTTCGAAGCCCGCCAGTCCTTTCGGCGACAGATTCCAAGCACGATGGGGAGAAAGACCACCACCACCGGGGTGTTGTTCATGAAACCCGACAAGCCGGCCACAACCACAATCATCACGACCAACATGCGAGTCGGACTGGCGGCTGCCGTGCGTTCAAACCAATGACCGAGGGATTCAATCACCCCGGTTCGCTCCAGGGCGGCGCTTAGAATAAACATGCAGGCCACCGTGATGGGTGCCGGATGCGCAAAAACCCGCAGGGCGTCGGCCTGGAACATCTTCACGGCTTTGGCCAGCTCGTCGCCAGCAAGATCAGGGGACGGCGGGGCTACCGCAATGGGCAGCACTCCAATGAGCACGCATACCATGAGCGCTCCCAGCGCCACGATTTCGGGCGGAAGCCATTCCTTGATGAAGCCCGCAAAGACCAGGAGCACGAGAACTCCCAGCGCGACTTGTTGCCATACTTCAACCATCGATATGGCCTGATTGTGACTCGCCAGCGGACAACGGGAAACCTTAAATCGTGCCGGTGCTCAATCCCTTTCTCCCTCCCGCTCCGCCCGACCTCCCGGCCGAGCATACCCGGCCCCATCGCGTGGAATGCGGACCCCGTTTTCATCACGCCTGTCTCGAGCTCTCACAGTCCTTCTGGCTCCGGGG
>JASFWU010000262.1:0-4327 GCA_050049035.1 Akkermansiaceae bacterium
TGGATCTGCGCAGCTGGAAGGTCGTGGTGGAAGAGGATGGGTTTCCTGCCGGGTCATTCACCCTGACCGATGATCCTTTTTGGGAGAGCGTTCAGGCCGGAACCATCCTGACCTTTACCGAATCCGACTTCTCGGGAGGGGGGTGGGACACCCAGATCAATGCAGACAACCGGACGTCGACCGAAGGATGGGCCTGGTCGAATGTTTTCCTCGGCGACTCCAATCTGATCGATCAATCGACAGGGCAACCCGAGTTTGGCATCACGGGTGATGAAACCAAAATCACGATTTTGGATGATCAGGGGATGGTCCGGGCAGGACCATTTGGTGAAGGCGTCTTTAGCACCGGATCAGTCAGCAGCGATGAAGTCTTTCGTCTCGCCGGCAATCCCTCGCCTGCCATCACGCCGCTCGACCCCGCATTTGCCGATGGAAGTGTCAGCACCTTCGGGCACCCCAACCGTCTCCAGGAAGCGGACGGTTCTGCCCCGGAGATACCGGAGGGCACGTCCACCGGTTACCAATCATTTCTTGCCTTCGCCACGGCCTCCCCAAGTGTTGCCCCCTTCTTCACCAACTACTGGGGATTCCCCGCCGCAAACAACACCCTTCCGGGCCTGGCTTGGAACGGGCCGCTTTTGACGGCAAGTGATCCGGACCACTCCGACAGTGCCCTCTCTTTTTCCATATCCCAAGGTCCCGCGGGCCTTTCCCTCGTCGATCTCGGTAATGGCAGCGCGACCTGGAGTTGGACTCCCAATGCCAATCAAATTGGTAATCATCAAGTGACCGTCCGGGTTTCAGATCCCAATGGCTCCTATCTCGAACACATCACTACGATCACTGTGATGCCGCCGGACTCCCCGGTCCTGGTCAACGAATACAATGCGGTAAGCTCCGGTTCGTTCCTAAATGACGGCAACCTCGAAGCCGACATTGACGGAGGAACGGCTACCGACACCCTTCTCGGTCGTGTTCAAGGCAACGGAGGCGATTGGTTTGAACTGGTTGTTGTCGGAGATGGCACGGCCAATTCCACGGTTGACCTGCGGGGCTGGACGATCGAACTGAGGGAGAATTTTGACTTCAATCCGGAAACAATCGTGCTCAGCCAAAACGACTACTGGAGCAATGTCAGGGCCGGAACGATCCTGACTTTCATGGATCGCGATCTTGCTGGCGGAGGTTTTGATACGGGAATCCACCGGATCAATCGCTTCGCCGACCTGGGTTATGCCTGGACCAACATCGTCACGCGCGATCTTGAATTGGTCGATCAGGAAAAAAGCAACTTTGGAAGCTCGATCGAAGTGACCTCTTCGCAAACCGAGATCACCCTGAAAGATGCCACCGGGGTGGTTCGCAATGGTCCGGTTGGAGAAACCAGGATCCTTCGGAATGTCAATTCACGGGAAGTTTTTCATCTTGAGGCAAATCCCGATCCCGGCATCACCGCCAGCATTTCCGAAGTTAACTTTCCCTACTACGCGGATCATTCAGCATCCAGTTCTCTGGGCACTCCCAATTCATGGACCGACGAAACCGGCTCGCGCACCCAGGACTTCACCCCATTCATCACCTCGCTGGATCCCAATAGTCGGCCTACGTTCATCGTCCTTCCGGCGGATACCTATATCGTCGCCGGCACCTCTGCGAACCTCCCCATTCGCGCGGACGATTTCGACGGCCTTGCAAATCTCAGTTTCACGGCTTTAGCCCCCCCGCCATGGGTGACAGTCACTGACAATGGAAATGGCGAAGGTTCGATCACTTTTGCCCCACCCGCGGGTGAGAAAGGCCCGCACACCATCACCCTGCAACTGAGCGATGGCATCGATCTGGTTTCCCGCAGCATTGAAATCTTCGTCCATCCTTCCGAATCCCCCGTGCTCATCAACGAATACAACGCTGTCTCATCCAGCAACTTTCTCAACGGAGGATCAGCGGCCCTTGATGCGGCAGGCGAAGCCTCGTCCGACCCACGATTCGGACGCGTTGCCGGAAACGGTGGCGATTGGTTCGAAATCGTCGTCACCGGAGACGGGGCACCAGGTTGGAGCGACCTACGCGGTTGGAAAGTCGAGATCAGTCAAGTCCAGGGACTTCCTTTTGAACCCGATGTTATCCTCGAATTCTCCCAGGATTCATTCTGGCAACGGGTCCCACACGGGACCATTCTCACTTTCACCGAGGAAAGAGCAGCTGAAGGTGGCTGGGACACCGATTTGACGGCCGAGAATCGTTCATTCTCCGAGGGGTGGTCCTGGAAGAATCTCTGGATCGGCGATTCCAGATTTTTCAACTACACGAGCGCCGCCTTCAATGGATACGAGATCAGCGCGCTGGACGGGAGAGTCAGCCAATTCGAAATCAGCGATGACCAAACACAGTTCATCGTCCGGAATCTTCAGGGTGACATTGTCCACGGTCCGTCCGGAGAGGGAATAGGACTGGTTTCCGGGATTGAAAACACCGGCGTCTGGCGACTCATCGGAAATCCGGGCAGCAACCTCAATCCTTACCAGGCTGGTGAAGAGGAGAGCAGTCTGGCAGGTGCAACCGCCAGCCCCAGATCAAGTAGCTTCGGCCGTCCCAATGACTGGGACTCTGGGTCATCACTTCAGAGTTTCAGCAACTTCATCACCCCCTACGGATCTTATATTACCATAGCCGGCTTATCGGGTGATCTGGCCCTTCCGTCGGCAGACCCCGATTGGGACGAATTCCCGAACGCACTTGAGTTCGCGCTTGGAGGCAATGCGAACGACCCCCTTTCAAAACCCCTCATCACCTTTCGAGCGGACGAAAGAGAGATTCTATTCCTCCGCCGAACCGGCGGAACGCAAACGGGTTCCAGATATTCTGTCAATCAACTTGAAATCGTTGTGGAAGCCTCGCTGGACCTCCAAAACTGGGAGGAAAGTGCCAACCAAAACGACCCACCGGCAGGACTCGATCCAGCGCCGGCAGGATTAGAGTATGCCGTTTTTGGACTGCCTGATTCGTTGATGGCGGAAGACCAGCTCTTTTTCCGCATCCGGGTTGTGTTTCCCGAATGAGGCAGCCACCCTGCCCCCCCCGAAAGGTGGGCTTTCTCAATAGCGAAATGCTCTCTTTCATTTCCGGGACAAAGCTGCTAACGGTCCTTCCATGCGAATTCTCTTTGCCACCTTGTGGCTGCTTGTCCCTCTCGGATTTGCGGCCTACCACTTCGGGCCGGGTCAGGATCAACTGAAACTCGACCGCACCGAAGCGCTTCTCACCGACGCCCGCACCGCGATGGCGGATGAAGAATGGAAGTCGGCCATCGAACTCTACCAAGAGGCCCTGACCAAACTCCCCAAGGAGCGAAAGGAAACCTCTCTTCGCATCCAACTTGAGATCGCCAAGGCCAGGATCCAAAGCGGCGGACTCCCCGAAGCTCGGGAAGATCTGATCAGTCTGGTCGCTGAGATCAAAGACGACTCATCATTGCCTGAAGAGCTCGGCGAAGATGCCTTGTCCACCCTGGCCAATGCCCGCTACTACATGACCTACCTGATGAAGCTCGAAGGTCTGCCGGCCGCCGAGTGGGAGCCGGAAATCGAAGCGGCCCGTCAGGAGTACAAGCTCCTCGCTCAGACCGGCTCGGACAAAGAGAAACACCTCTCCGATCTTGAGTCGGCGATTCGACTGGCCAGAGCCGAGCCGACCGAGCTCTACGGCCTGCCCATTCCCAACCAATGACAGGGTTGCAGCTCGGGCGGTCGCCCGAAACCTGGTAGCAAGCCTGGCAAGAAGCCTCAAGACTCACGTGGTGCCGGACAAGCTCCTCCTGCCGACGGTGGAGGCTCCTAGGCTTTCTTTTTTCAAACACCTCCTTCTCCATGAAACTCTGGACTCCCATTGCGCTCTCCCTTGCCCTGATCCCAATCACACCTTGCCTGGGTCAGAATGCTGTTCCCCTTCAACGGGCCATTCAGATCGAGTCAGGCAACATCCCGCCCGAACTCCAGGAGGCCCTGAACCGGGAAGCTGGTGTTCGAATCTCCCGCAACCCCGGCGGGCAAAGCCCCAACTCCCGGAACCGCCAGCCGACCCCCGAGCAGCAGCGGTCCAAAATGCTCCAGAGCATCAGGATCAACCGCACCACATCCGGCATTCTCGAAGCACGGATCGCCGAGAGGAACGAGGCTGAGAATCCACCGGCCGTCCCCAAACCCCAACCTGCTCCGGAGAATGAAACCCCCGAGCAGAAGAAGCAGCGGGAGGACCAATTCAAGACTCTCGTCTACAAACGCGAGTTTGAGCAATTCAGCCGTGATCTCGTGCTCGGGAATTGGGACAA
>JASFWU010000035.1:0-13755 GCA_050049035.1 Akkermansiaceae bacterium
GATCTTGCCGGACAGGGAATCGCCAGCGTGACTTCGTTGATCGAAGCCACCCGGCTTGCCGATCGCATGAGCGCCGGGAGGTCATTTATCCGCGGGACAAATCCCACCAACTGACGTAAGGGTTTGAACCATGAGCCGGTCTTGTCTTCTTATTGGATTCATCTTTTCCACGCTCAGCCCAACCCAGGCTGACGAGACGGAAGACCTCCTGAGATACTACGAAACTTTCGACCACGAAAAGATCGAGAAGAGCATCAAGAGTTTCCTCACTGCCAAGACGGTTGAAGAGAAGATCAGATATGTTCGCGATCCGAAGAGAGTCGGACCACTCATGAAAGCCTACTACGGCAAGGTAGCTTATCAGCCTGAAGGGTTCGAAGGACTCAATAAGAACCAAGTTTCTTACCGAGATCGTATCGCAATTCTTGGGGTCACAACCGGAGACTTTCTCGATTACACGATCAACGTGCGGAGCACTTTCAAGAATGGTAACGAGACCTACCCGGTCGATTGGGAGAGTTGGGTAGGCTATGGAGAAAAAACCCCAGAGGAGATGAAAAAAGAAAAGCCCGCCACCCCGTTTCTCGTTCGCGCCTTCATTGAGAAATCCAATTACTACAACTACGAATTTACCGACGATACCAAATGGAAATCGATGAAGGTCTTGATCGGAAATTCACGAGAACCCTTCACTGGCTACCTGCCGAGAGATTCCAATCTCCTGCACAAATTGCGACCTGATGATGATTCGAGTATCAAGGTCATCCTGAAGGTCGCCTATCCCAAGAATGCCCGTAGCGACGGCCAGATTCTGATTACTGAAGTCATCAGTTCCAATAGCTGGATGCTCGAACCCGAGGAAAAAGCCCCTTCCACGCCGGGAAAAAAGGACAAGCCGCTCCATAGGTAAACACTGCGTCATCTCGTCGGGACAGATTGACCCGAAGCGCGACAATTTGGGTCTTCGCAAGCTCGCAAAGGGGAGACCAGCGCGCCTGCAAACGGCGAAAAATCAACGATTCTTCGTGTTTTCACCACTTGGCTCGATTCCTGCCATAGAGAAAAGACGTTCACTAAAAAACAAAACGAAAATCATGAATCTGACTCAATACCATCCCAGCCGTCTCTTTGGAAATCTTGACGAATTCCTGAGCCAAACTCTTCGCAATTTTGGGCCTGTGGCCGCTTCGCGCGCTCCCGGGGCCTATCGCTACGAGGACAGTCACACTTATCGTCTCCGACTCGATCTCCCCGGCTTCACCCGCGAGGAAATTGCCCTCACCCTGGAAAAGAACGACCTCACCATCACCGCCAAAAGCGAGCGGGAGGACGCCTTCCAAAGCGAATTCGAGCGGAGCTACACCTTGCCAGAGGACATTGATCCCGAAGGCATCTCGGCCAAACTTGAGAACGGCGTGCTCGATCTTACTTTCGCCAAAAGAACGAATGGTGAGGACGCCGTCCGCAAAATCGAAATCAAATAACCCAAACCCCGAATGATGATGAACTCACAAACCATTACGCAAAGACCTCGCTTCAAAACCCGCGCACACGATACCGGCTTCGACCTCGCAGTCGCTCTGCCCGGAGTTGCCCGCGATCAGGTCAACGTCACCCTGGAAAAGGACGTCCTCACGATCACCGGGGAACGATCCAATCTGGAAGGCGAGTTTGATCTTCGAGATCAAGAAGCCACCCGCTTCGAACTCAAGGTCACTCTTCACGAGGATCTCGATCCCACCGGCATCCAGGCAAGTCATCGCGACGGCGTCCTCATTCTTGCCCTTCAAAAGCGCCAGGAGGTGGCGCCTCGCCGAATCGACATCCTCGCCAACTAATACCATTCGTTAAAAAAATCTGGCAGAACCGGATCACTGAAGAAAATCAACAGGCTGCTCGAAAGTAGGGACCGGCACCCTTTCACGGGGCTTTTGTCTCATGGCTGCGTGATCACTCAGTTGTGGTGCCCGCACCACGCCTTCGCTCTGCCTTGCCCTGCGACAAAATCCTGCGTGAATTCTACCAGATTTTTTTCACTCTTGGTATAAGCTTCAAACCCAAAAAGCACCGAACGCCTCCGCGAAAGTGGAGGCGTTTTCTTGGGTCGGGAAAAGCCGTCTCCAGGATCAACGTTTGACCCGAAAGAATAGCTTCGTGGCGCCTTGGATGGGGTTGTCGAAGGTAAACGAAGTGGTTTGCCCACCGGACGGGATTTTCCCGGCAACCTCGGCAGCAAACTGCCCGTCAATATTGGGATCGTAAACGATGGCATAGTCCGCATTGGGCGAAGAAGTCCAGGTGATGGTGAAGCGGTTGGTTGCGGCATCGAAAACAAAGTCTGTGATGTCGATCACCCCGTCATCGATGACTGTTCCACCCCCGATCTCGACGACGCCGTGGACCTCGTCGTAGAAAAAGGACAATCCGGGGAAGCCCAGAAGATCATTCCAGGTGCCGTCGGGTCGATCGCGACGAATATGAGCGTAGTGTTCATACTGGTTGCCATTGTTGGGCGGAGTTGCGTCCGGTGACCAATTCTCATACCCGGGAGTTTCGCCATTGGCCCAAACCCAGGTGCCCTCGGTTTCGGCATCATTGTAGCCCAGCCAAAGACTGCGACTCTGGCCTCCGAAGGTCCCAAAGGTTGTCATCAGCCAATCGTTCTCCTCCTGGTCATTGACGGTGATGAGATCGCCACCCAGTTGAAGGGCCGCGGTTCGCGCCACACTCCAAGAGGAGTACTCAAGCAAGTGATAGGTCCGGCCGTTGGCCGGATTCACCTCGGTCGCCAAAATGCCAGGTGAATCCATCTCCTCGATGGTAAAGACACCACTCGTGCGATTTTGGGAAACGGTGTTTCCAATCCGGAAGAGATATTCGGCGCCTTCTTCGGCTCCAAACGAGGGATAAGCACGAATACCGGCACCCTCTTCGGCTCCCATTCTGCCGGCAATCGCCCTCCCCGGCCCTGTCGGACATCCATACTTGTAAATAGTGACTGCGGTCGCGCCATTGGTTTGGATGTGAAGTGTGTTGACTTGGTAGACCGCCGTCTTGGGGGCAACCCAGCGAAACCAGACATCATTGGCAATCTGTCTCAGACCAGGAGTGTGCAAAACGCCCTCCTCAAAACCATCAGTGGAAGCTCCTCCCGTGCTGAACGGGTGGAAAGTGTTAAAACCGGTCCCAACAACCAACTCGGCATCGGCACAATTGTTGGCGCCCTGAGCTCCGGCGGGGCTGATGAAAAGCGAGGTGGCAGCAAGAGCGGTTGCCAGAAAGGCCATCCTGGATGCTACTGGAATCGGTTTAAGTGAGGGTGATTTCATGGGTAAAGGTCGTAAAGGCTGGGGTTGATCAAGGGCTAGAAGAGGGATGTTAAGGGGATTCTTCAATGCGGTAAAACGCAGAGGGCGATGTTGGGTTGGAATCAGAGACCACTTCGGTGGAAGAAGCCGGGGAAAAGGGAACTCCAATCGTGGCGAAAGTCTCCAAATCAAGCGACCTCTTCAAGACATAGGTTTTACTGGGATCGAGACCACCCACAGTCAGGTTGAATGATCCATCTGCGTATACCGCATTGAGAATCGCCAGTGACAACGGGCCCTGGGCCGGCGGCCCTCCGGTTACCTCCCCGGTGATCGCGAAGTTCATATCACGACCAGCTCCCAGAGTCGTTTGCAAGGACCAACCATCTCCACCGGAATAGGGATTTCCCTGGGCGAAGCAAACGGCGAACAGCCAGGTATCACTCCCCTCGCTTTGTTCATCCATGCTGACCCTGAATCGGCTTTCCCCTGCCGGCAGGACCAAACCAAAACTGGAAAGGTCCCAATTCATCCAATAGGAAGGAGGTCCAAATGAAGGAGGGGTGTCGGTAAAGCGGTTCCCGCTAAAATCTACCTCATCGAGGGTCACGGTTTCGGTAATCTCATCCACCCCATCATTTCCGGCATCCACCCGGATGGTCAGGATTCCCGACTCGGCAGTCGCAAACGAACCTCCGTCATCAAAGCCACGGTAGCCGATGATAATTGACCCAAGGGTCGTTTCCTCCTCAAGAGTGAAGGTTTGGGCAACTTCGTCTCCCTCACTCATGCCCTCGAACAGGGTGAAGCCTCCGGTGTAGCCGGTCAGGAAATCAGTGGGTGCCTGGGGTCCCAGATCCGAAACCATGACCTCTCCGGACGACATCTCCACGGTGGCGCACATCGCTATGACCGTACCCACCAGGAACGGTGCACAAGGATGCACGAACACCCGACCTGCCAATGAAAAAGTGGAGATTCGTCCGGAGAAGTTCATGATTGAGTTTTCTGTGTTTGCCTACCTGCTTGCATCAGTTTGCCCGGAGAAAAACCATGACGAAAAGTACGCGTGATGGATTTCGCCGGAACCGAACTAAGGCCAACGTAAGGAAATCCATAAGGGACAGAACTTTTCCTTTGAGGAATCCACCCCACGTTTTCGGCACCACCGCCCGGCGACGGGATCGTTCCGTGAAACAGTCTGCCCGACTGCCTTAAACCAGAGACCCCGGGTCCCGAGCAGAAAAACAGGAAATGACGGTGTCTCCCAACTACTTGCTCAGACGCTTCACCGCGGCATCCAGAACCGTATCGGACTTGCCGAGAAGGTCGCCCGGAGTCGCTTCCATCACGACATCGGGCGGCACCCCAAGACTGTCGAAGGGCTCCCCGGTAGGTCGGAACTTGGCAGTCTGGCTGAGGGCAACCGGCAGTTGAGAGTTTGGCAGTGTGTAAACGTCACGCCATCCGTTGCTGCCTCCGCTCGTGGTCCCGATGAGAGTCGTGTTGGCGAGCCCTTTGAATCCCCCAAGGAAGATGTCGGCTGAGCTGAAGGACCCACTGTCCTGCAGGATGATGACTGGCTTGTCGTAGTAGTAGGCCTTCGGATTCATCGTCGAATCGAAGGCGAGAACGTAAAAAGGACTGAACTTGTCAACGGGCGGCTGCCAGAGTGGCTTGAAAGCCTTGATGGCGTCGCCAATGTATGTCCGCTGGGCTTCGGTCTTCCAGTGAGGCGAAGTGACGGGCTGGGCCGACATACTCGACATGTTGAATCCTCCGGGCATCGGCTTGGGAAGTTCCATCGGCTTGCGGTAGGCGGAGAACTCGATGATGCGCATCGGGTCCCCCGGCTTGAGAAAGTAAGGCATCAGCGTGAGGAGAATGTTCTTCGATCCTCCCGGGTTTCCTCTGACATCCATCACGATTCCCTTGGTATCCTTGTAGTCCGCCATCAGTCTGTTCAGCTTGTCGAGAAAGCGGGCACTGCCGGTCATTTGTGGAAGCCGGATGTAACCCACATCCCCGATTCGCCGGGAGTCTCCGGTAGGGAAAGGGAGACTCCGGACGGGACGTTCCACCACCTTCACTTCCATCGTCTTGGTCTTTTTCTTGTCTTCGGATTCCAGCTCGAGGGTGATCGTCTCCTTTTTGGGCAAACCCAGTTCGGCGCGGATGTAGTTGACGAAGGTGAGATTCCTCAGGGACTGGCGAAGACGCCACTGCGGGGATTCCTTCACCTCAATGTAGGAGGCCACCTCAAGCCAATCTGCGAAGGGTCGCCCATCAATGGACTTCACATAGGGGTGTGCCTTGTCGAGGAACTCCTCCCCCTCCGGATCGTAGAGGAAAACCCGCCCTCCGGAGCTGTCCGCAGCAAACGGCGCAAAGCCTACGGGAAGGTAGGACGAGGGCGAGACCGAGAGGCCGGCATGGCCGTCGCAAAAAAGACTGATAAGCTTGGCAATCTGCAGCTGGAAGCGATTGACCGGAGTTTCATCATCGAGTGAAGCCCTGATGGCATCAAAGGCCGCCTGGTAGTCGACATCTTTGAATTCAAGATAAGAGAAGCAGGTCACCATAACCTGTTCGAGGTAGTCGAGATCCTCTTCGAGCTCCTTTCGAGACAACGTGGCCGAGGGACCAAGATCCGGTTTGGTGACGAGAAACTTGTGCTCGGGGGCCACGGTCTTGCTCCGCTCCCGCTTGAGGGTTTCTTCCTTGAAGAGGACTCCGGAAAGGATGTGAGTTTTGATGTAAGCCCGCACCACCTGACGGTTGGTGTGATCGGCCTCATAAGCCTTCTTGACGAAAGGAAGACCTTCCTTGGGACGCTTGAGGACCTCACCATAAACCTGCCAGCCCACACTGGCCATGATCTGGGCATAATCCGGATGATCCCCGGGCATCTGCGCGAGGAGCCTGGCGCCTTCCTCATACTTGCCCTGCCGCATGGCAGCGATGCCATCGCGATAAAAATTACGCTCCGGAAGGTCACCCTCCTTTAAACCAGTGACCTCGAGGTCGAAATACAAGTCACTGCTGGTCGGAGTCGACTGGTGGACTTCAACCGCCAGTGTATTGATGGATCCGTAGCGAAGGCTGTCGGCTGGCAACTCGACCCGATGCCATTCCGCTTCGTCGTCATTGCCGATCGAGCGTGTTGCAGGAGTTTTTGAGGTCAGCTCACCTTCGAGGAGATTGGAACGAAGGATTTCCTTCCCGTTCAAATAAACGGCGGCTCCGTCGTCACGCCGCAAGGCAACGATGACCTGCTTGAAATCCAGGTCTTCCTTTTTACCAACCTTGAAGGTCGTGCGGAAGTAAGTGGCGAGATGTTTCCTGGAAGCATCCTTTCCAAAGGAAAGCTCGGTTCCGAGATTGGGCTCGCCGTAGCCCAGCGGCGCCTTACCTGCCTTCCACTTGGTGTCATCGAATTTGGAGCCGGCCCAAGTGGCAGCCGGAGCGGAGCCGTCATCGAGATACTTCCACGCGGTCTTCCCGCCCTTGGCGAGAAGGGTTTCCTTTGCGGACAAATTGCCGGACAAAGCAGCCAGGCTCAGAATCAACCCCGCGAGTCTTTTCTTCATCATTGTTCGTCCATGAAACTTCGGCTTTGCCCTGAGTCAAGGCAAAGCCGAGTGGCGGAGGAGAAGGACCACCTCACCTTTTCCTAACGTTCTCCCTGCTCCCTGAAATCAGAAGGTGACATTCCGGCATGACGGTTGAAAAAGTTGTAAAAGGCTCCTTGCGAAGCGAAGCCACAAGCGATTGCAATGTCAGTCATGGTTGTCTCTTCATTCATCAACATTCTCTTGGCAGCCTCAATTCGTAATCGCCGCAAATGGTCGGTTGGATTTTCCCCAAACGCCTCGGCATACCGACGACGCAAGCTCTTTTGCGACATGCCGGAGGACCCGGCCAATTCCTCAAACGTCATTCCCTTGACTGCCTCCATCTCGATCTTGCGTCGCGTTCGCTCCAAGGCAACCTCGAGACACTCACCTACCGAACTTTGTCTCACGATCAATTCGGTTGCCGAAATCTGAATCTTTTCAGCCGGCATGGAGATCCCCTGCCAACTTTGACTGATCAACTGAAAAGCCTTTTGACCAACCTCTCTGCCCGGAAGCCGGATGGTAGAGATCGGAGGGTCTCCGAGCCTCCCAACAACATCATCACTTGCACCGACAACGGCAAGATCCTCGGGCACCCGAAGGCCGGCCAACTTGGCTACATTACACGCAAGGCGGGCGAAATGATCATCCTCACAAAAAAGCGTCAGGGGGAGCTCTTCTTCCCGGAACTGCTTAAGAAGCGTCTTTTCACCCTCAGGATTCAAGAGTCTTGAGAGACTTTGATTGGGAGGAACACCTTTGATTTCGATAAAACCGGTCTCGATCCCAAAAGGGTCGGTCTTTTCCGCAAGTGCCTCCACAAGCCTCATTCGACCTTCGCTTGAAGAGACAATCTGCCCGAAAAACTTGAGACGCGGAATCGACAGGTCCCGGCAATGCGACACCGCAAGCTCCAGTAGAGAACCCATTTGCACCGCCACCGCTCCAAGACGTTCGGCCGGCACCCAGTCCCCACCGCAATTCACGATCGGGACTCCCGATTCAGAGACATCGGACAACCAGGTCTGCCGCGTGTCCGCCCAGGTCACAATACCATCGAGTGACTCCATCCCCTTTTTCATCGGACGAGCACCCGAGGTTTGAAACGGCATCTCGATGATCTGAACTCCTCCCGCCTTTTCAGCCGCCTGCAACACACCTTCCCTAATCCCGGCACGGTAGGTCGGAACCACCGGCTGCAATACAAGTGCGATTGTCTTCACCATACCACTTTGCCGTCACCGGCATGATTGTCCAGAATCCTTAAAGCCCGGCTTCCCCTGGGAATGTGCTTGGCGGAGAAAGGGGCAACTTTGTGGGATCTTGAGAACGTAACAGAAAATGCGGGCCGGCCCTTCAAGAACCAACCCGCATGAAGATTGATACGTGCGATGGGAGATTTAGCGCTTACGGCGAAGCATTCCCAGCCCGCCGAATCCGAGGAGGAGCAGGGAGGAAGGCTCGGGAATCTGATCGGGAGTGAGAGTACCACCGGCGAGCCCACTGATTTGGGCTGTGCTGAGAGTGCCGGTGTAGAATGCGAGATCGTCGAGAGCCCCCGATTGAACGTCGGCATTTCCGGTGCTGTCCCCTCCATTGATCACACCGATCTCCATCGGCTGGGTTGCCGCGATACCGAAGTTAAGAGAGGCAAGGCTCTCGGTGTGGTAAGACGTTCCATTCCGATAGATTGTCATGAGATCGTTGGTTCGATCCACGTTGATGGACACGTGGACCCAGGTGTTTGTCGGGAGGAATGCGGGCGTTGCATTCACGACACCCCCACCGGCGTCATCAAAGCGGTAGGTGAGGCCGCTCGTATTGGTTCCCAGCGAAATGCCGGTGGTCGTGCCGTTTAACGAATCCAAGACACGCATCTGGCGATTGTCCCCGTCGCCCGCCTGGTCATCGTAATACCAGAAGCTGATGGCAAAATCATCGGTTCCAAAGTCGAAATCGCCGGAGCTACCGACAGTGATGTAGTTCCCCAAGCTCCCTCTGGTCTGACTCAGGGAATTACCAGAGCCGGCATAGGCGGAGCCGTAGACGGTACCAATGACCGGGGTGCCGACTGCGGTTCCGTTCTGGGAGCCGACCCTGTCGTTGAGTTCGGTTCCGCCCGTCCCTTCGAAATCCCAGTAGTGGATCACATTGGCGGCCTGGGCCGGAAGGCTGAGAGCGGCGAGAGACGGAATAAGCAAGGATTTCATCTGGCTGAGTTGGCTTGTGGTGAGATCAAACATAGTGACTGGACCGCAATCCATACGGCGGACGCCAGACTGCGCCAAGAAACCCATCTGGGGAATCAGTTACACGATTTCGGTCACTCACTCCGTGGGGAAACACTGATTGGATTCACGAACCACGAAGTATTTTTTCGGAGATAGGTTCATTCACCCGGCAAACCCGTTAGATTCATGACCCCCATGTTGTTTGCCCTTTGGCGGCGTGGTTCTCATTTGGCCTTTCTGCCGACGTAGTCCGGATTGATCGCGCGGGGAATGGGCGCACCCGTTTCCTTTTGCCAGGCGTCCAGCTCGGCTCTCATCCTGACAGTCAGATCGGGCATCGCTTTCGAGAGATCCTTTTGTTCACCCGGATCTTTGCTGAGATCGTAGAGTGCAACGGTATCCGTTTCGAGAAACTCGATGAGCTTATAGTTTCCACGGCGCATCGAGGTCGATGGAAAACCCCGCCACGAATAACTCTTCCCGTCGGCCATGGTCAGCGTCAGTCCGTTGCCCTGAAGATACATCGGGTAGTGCCAAAAGATGGATCGCTCCGGAATCGCCTCGCCATCAAACAAAGGAGAAACATCAGTCCCGTCCACCGGTTGGTCCTTGGGCAACTCACCTCCACCAAGCGCGGAAAAAGTGGGAAGGTAATCCACACTGGTGATGGCCGTGGAGCAAGAGGACCCCGCCTTGATCTTCCCCTTCCACCTCATCACACAGGGAACGCGGACTCCTCCCTCAAAAAGAGATCCTTTCTCCCCTCTCAATGGTGCAAGCTGGGACACGCGCGTCAGACCTCCGTTGTCGCTGGTGAAAACGATCAGGGTATTCTCTCCAAGACCAAGCTCATCGACTTTTGCCATGACCCGGCCCACCGAGGTATCAACCGCCTCCAGCATCGCGGCATAGACCGGATTGAAATTGCGACGCTTGTCCGCCGGAATCTTCTCAAGCTTCGCCTGATACTTTTTGATGACCTCCTTCCGCGCACGCAACGGGCCATGAACATCCCAATGAGGCAGGTAGAGAAAGAACGGTCCGTCTTTCTTTTCTTCGATAAACTTCACGGCCCGGTCGGTCAGGCTTTCGGATACATCGACGTTTCCGTAGTAGTTATCCTTCATCGATCCTTTCCCGTCGGTGGTGCTCAAGCCAAACCCCTGGACGTCTTCTCCCAGGTGCCATTTGCCCAAGCGCGCCGTGGCATAACCCGCCTTCTCCAACACCTCGGCGATGCTCGTAAACTTCGGATCAAGCACCGTCGTGATCTTGAACTCTTTCGCAGCAGCTTCCCTGAGTTTTTTGCTCCGCTTGCCCCGCGCCGGCACGAGATACTTCATATATTCCACCTTCCCTTTGGAAAGAGCACTGGGTTGGTAAATGTGATGTCGCGGGGTGTAGGTCCCGGTCATGAGACAGGCCCGCGTCGGCGCACAATTCGGCCCGCCACTGTAAGCCGCCTCAAAGCGCATTCCCTCCTTGGCCAACCGGTCAATATTGGGTGTCTCAAAAAACTCCGCTCCGGCATAACCGACATCCTTCCACCCAAGGTCGTCGGCCATGATGAAAATCAAGTTGGGCTTCCGGGCTGCCAGGACCGAGGAGAAAACAAGCGACAAAAGGAGAGTGGTCGTGGCTTTCATGAGGTGGAATTACTTTCTTGTGATTAAAACCATTGCAAAGGGAATTCCTTTCAACCGCCTCAAATTTCATCCTTCAAGGGTCACCAACAACGACCTAGCCTGCACCCGATGCCTAACGTTCTCATCGTCGAAGACGAACCCGCCATTGCGGATACTCTGATCTACGCATTGGAAACCGAGAATTTCCAAGTGACCCACGTCGCCACCGCGCAAGAGGGCTTGGATCATTTCGACAGTCACGCTCCCGACTTCGCGGTGCTCGACATCGGACTTCCTGACTTCACCGGCTTCGACCTTTGCCGCCGAATCCGCGCCGTTTCACAAGTGCCCATTCTCTTTCTCACCGCCCGCGATTCCGAAATTGATCAAGTCCTCGGACTGGAATTGGGAGCCGACGATTACGTCACGAAACCATTCTCCCCCCGCACGGTTGTCGCTCGCATCCGGGCCATTCTGCGTCGAGGTCAAAACACCACTCCCACTGAGTCCAGCCTGCTCAGCCACCAGGCCGACACCATGACCATCACCTGTTGCGGCCACCCGCTCGACCTGACCGCCCACGAATACAAGCTGCTCGCCATTCTTCTCGGACAACCCGGACGCGTCTTCACCCGTGAGCAACTTCTCGAACAAGCGTGGGACGATCCCGGTTCAGCGATGGACCGTACCATCGACGCCCACATCAAGTCCCTCCGCGCCAAAATCCGCCAGCACTCGGAAGATGCCGCCAACACCATCCAGACCCGCCGTGGTCTCGGCTACACTCTCATTTTCTAGCCGATTTCGAAGTTCACCTTTCGTGCTCAAATCTCAAATTTCAAATGCGCCTCACCCGGGTCACTCTCTTTTTCATCACGCTCATCCTCGGTCTGGGGTTTTACCGGCTCATCGATTTCCTTCTCGAGGATCTGGAAGCACAAACCCTGCAAGCCACCGAAGAGGCCATGATCGATGTGGCCAATCTTCTCGCCAATGCGGTGGAGAATGACCTGGAGATTGCCACAGCCTTCAAAAGCCTCGATGAGAGAATGATCGAGGCCCGCGTCTTTGCGATCATGAAAAACGAGGTCGGGCTAAACGCCTACCTCACGGACGAGAAGGGCATCGTGGTTTTTGATAGCGGCAATCCGTCCAACGTTGGCCGGGATTTCAGCAGTTGGTCTGATGTCTTCAAAACAATGAACGGTCGCTATGGCGCGCGCTCCACCCGCATGGATGAGGACGATGCCGCGTCTTCAGTGATGTATGTCGGCGCTCCGATTCGGCGGAATGGAAAAATCGTCGGGGTGCTTTCAGTCTACAAGGCTCAAAGGGACGTCCTGCCCTTTGTGCGCGAGCGCAAGAAAACCATCATCTGGGCAACCGTGCTCATCGGACTGGGCATTCTCGCCTTGATCGTGGCGGTTTTCATCTGGCTCTTCCGCCCGGTCGGACAGCTCACCAAATACGCCCGGGCCATCACCCGTGGTGAGCGACGTTCAAAACCAGACGTTGGCCTGGGCCGGGAAGTCAACACGCTGGCCAATGCCTTGCACGACATGCGTGAAGCCCTTGAAGGACGTCAATACGCCGAGCGTTATGTGCAAACGCTCACTCATGAATTGAAATCTCCCCTTGCAGCCATTCAAGGGGCAGCGGAGTTGCTGAACGAGGACATGCCACAAGCCGACCGCGCCCGCTTCGTGGACAACATTCGCTCGCAAACCACCCGATGCGAGACCCTGATCCGCCAGCTTCTTGAGCTATCAGCAGTGGAAGCACAGAGCCACCTCGAACACTCCCAACCGTTCGACATCGCGGAAACCGCCCGCTCTTGTCTCAGCGAAATCACTCCCTTGGCCCAGGCCTCCAACCTCGTGCTTTCGTCCGATCTTCCGGATTCACTCCCCTGCCATGGAAACGAGAGGCTCCTTGCCTCGGCAATTTATCATCTTCTTGAAAACGCGGTCCACTTCTCACCCGAGGGCGGAGCCGTTTCCCTGAATGCCCGTCAGGAAGAAGACAAGCTCACCCTGTCGATCACCGATGAAGGACCGGGTATTCCCGATTTCGCGGCAAGCCAGGCTTTCGACCGCTTTTACTCCTACCGTCCCGACGACAGCACGAAGGGCAATGGTCTCGGTCTCTCATTCGTCAAGGAGGTCGCTGAGCTTCACCAGGGCACCGCCTCGATTTCCGCAAGTCCGGAGGGAGGAACCATCGCCCAATTCACCATTAGTTCTTCCCCGCAGGTCTGAATCCGCCTCCGGGCTTTTTCATCATTCCATCATCAAACCTTCACAGAGAGTCCTCAAGGTCATCCCGAGATGAGCGACAGACTGACAGCCCTCCTCCGCGGCGCCCCCGAAGACCTCCGCTCCTGGATCGATCAACCGGGGCGGGACCGGCTTTTCCTTTGCATATCGGTCATTGCGATCGCCTTCGGACTTTACGGGTTCACCGTCGGCTTCTGGCGAGACCCGCTCATGGGACTTTTCGTGGCGATCAAAATGCCCGCTCTCATTTTCCTGACGCTGGCGGGCAACGGCCTTCTCAATGGCATGCTCGGCCTCCTTCTGGGCAGCGGGCTGGGCTTCCGTCAATCGCTGATGGCCCAACTGATGAGCTTCACCATCGCCGCTCTCGTCCTGGGAGCCCTCGCACCGGTCACCTTCTTTATGGCCTTAAACGCACCCACGTCAGATGCCGCCAATGCTTCCACCGCCCACTCCCACTTTCTCGTCGCCCACACCATTCTCATCGCCCTCGCGGGAATTATCGCAAACCTGCACCTGGCCCGACTTCTGATCGCCGTGACTCCACCCGGGTCGCGGACCGCCGCCCCCACCCTCTTCGCCTGGCTTGCCGGCAATGCCTTTCTGGGAGCCCAGCTTTCCTGGATCATGCGTCCCTTTTTTGGCACCCCAACCATGGAGGTGGCCTTTCTGCGCGAAAAACCCTTCAACGGCACCTT
>JASFWU010000263.1:0-4297 GCA_050049035.1 Akkermansiaceae bacterium
GCTAAGGCGTCCCGCCTTCGACCATGATAAAACGAAGGCGGGACGCCTTCGCTCCCCTCCCTTTCACTACTTCGCTTTTTGAACCTCCACGCCCTGATTGTCACCGCGACGCTTCTTATCCCAGGCACTCCAGTTTCCGTCCTGCACGGCCTTGTTCTGCACATCGATGTTTTTGAGGTAATCGGAATTCTTCAGCTGCAGCTTCCCTTTGGCCGGAACGATCTTCTTTTGACCTCGTGTCTGCGCGGCCGGTTTGGGAGCCGGAGCACCGTGGGTTTGAGTGCCGCGATAAAAGGCATACTTTCCTCCTTCGGCACGGGCCAGCACGGTGGCGGTTCCATTGACACCATCGGCCTGGAACACTCCCCGCAGGTCGGTGTGACCCGAAAGGAAGACCTTGTTCTGGGTGCCCACCACCTTGACGAGAACCTCCGGAACATAGTTTCCGCCGGCGGTGAGATCGCGAACATTCACGCGCACACTTCCTTCGCTCGGTGATTCCTGGATCTCAATCTTAAGTGGAGTGATGAGAACCAAACCGCTGGTGAAGAGATTGTCGCCCCGGCAAATCACGAGATAGGCACCCTCCTTCTTGAGAGGCAGCCTGGCCTTCTTCATCTTGTCCGAGAAGTCCTTGCCGTCCCCGAGAGGAATCTTGAGCGAACTTTCGGGATCAATACCAGCGAGGTCGACCGCGGTGATGTTGCTGAGGTTCTTTTCACGAAGATACAGCTTCATCAGGTCCACCTTGTAAATCTCCAGCGCGGCTTCCTTGATGTTGCGGTAGTCGAGTTCAATCTCGGCGTTCTCGCCCGGCTTGACGGTGGTCACTTCGCTCATGCGGATCTTCTTTTCCTTGAAGTAATCGATGGCATCGGCGGCATCCGGATAGAGACTCCGTACTTTCTCGTACCAAGTCATCGCTTCGGCGGGCTTTCCGGTCGCGTGGTAGATCTGCGCGGTGATGTAGCGGGCGTAGTCGCGGTCCTTGCTTTCTCCATTGGCAACATTGGCGGCACTGACGAGAGCCTCCTTGTAATGACGCTGCCAGAAGTGTCCGAGGGCGGCCATGTAATCAAAGCTGCTCTTCAACTCGCTCTTCTGGTGTCGCTCGGCACTCCGTGCGGCGTGCTTCACCACTGCGGCGTAGTTCTTGAGAGCAAAGAAGACATTGGCTTCCGAGAAGGCGGCATCGTCCGCGAGAGGATCCTCCGGATACAGGGTCAGGAAGCGATGCAGGAGCTCGCGACTGTGATTCAACATGGCCACTTTCTCGGGCTCATCCCGCTCACCGGGCTTCTCATGAATGTCCGCTGCGGCTTCTTCGGGAGTGGGCTTGCGTTCCCGGATTCGTTTCTCGCGAGCGGCGATGGCTTTGGCCTGGGGTGCCTTCTGGAAGAGGGACTGACTCAAGGCGAAGAATCCGGTGATGACGTTTGCGCTGTCGGGATACTCCCGCCAGAGCTCTTCCTGATAGCGAACCGAACCAAGATACTGGCCCTGATCCTCAAGGACCGCACTGAGCTTGGCATCATTGAGGAAGCTGCTTTCGATGGCGGCCTGGAAAACGAGCCAGGCGCGTTCGAACTCCCCAATCTCGCGGTAGGCACGTCCCACGATGAGCGTTTTATCAAACGGGATCACGAGTTCCGGATGACGCTCGCGCAGGATTTCAAACATCTGCACAATGCGGGCGGCATCGAGTTTCTCCTTCTCGGTGTGAATCCACAAGAGCATGCGGGCAATGTCGCGCTCGTAGCGGGCGCGGTTTCCGGCGTCGGCAAAGAGGGCATCGAGGTGCTTCCGTGCCTCGTCCATTTCGCCATCCTTGAAGAGCTTGCTCGCGAGTTCAAAGTGCTCCGAGCCGTTCATCTTGTAGGGGTCCTTGCTCTTCACCCCCGGCTTGAGAATTTCGAGCTTGCTCGCCTTGCCCACCCGCATGCGACCACGATCGACCGCATCGTGAATGATCCCCGGCAGCACGCGGTAGGTGCCCGGTGCGTGAGCCACCAGTTCGTAGTTGATCGAACCCAGAACACCCGGGGCAAAGTAGAAGCGCATCCTCGACCCTTCGATCTCCATCCGCTTGTAGTTTCCGCTGACCGACCCCGCCACGAGCAAGGTTCCGGCCGGAAGGTATTCCTCGTAAATAAGATACTCCTGCTGACGGCCTCCGCTGGTGTTGTTGTGGAAGGAAACCTGGGTGCGGAATCGTTGACCCAGTTCGAGAGACTTCACCGGTGAGGTGCTGTAGGAATTCAAAGGCACTTCGCGGTAGGTGAGCTTGTCGTGGAAGTAGTCTCTCCGGTCAAAGCGCGGGTAGTCGAGGGTCTCCGGATCCTTCAGGTCAGGTGAGAAGCCCGACAAGGTGGCGACGTAGCGAATCTCGCCGCGGCCATTCACTTTCACCCGCACCTTGTTCTCTCCCGCATTAATCTGCTTGGGATTGAGAGAGATGGTTTGCGTGGTCTTCAGGTCAGCCGACTTCACCGTTTTGATGAGCTTGTCATTCACGAACAAGTCGATCGCGAAGTCATCGCCCGGGCGTTCCCCTTTTTGATAATACTCGGCCAGTGCGGCCACCACGGTTCCCAGCGAGCGGTTCGACTGAATCCGGTGGCACTGGGCCAGCAGGTGGTTGGCAATGGCCGCAGTGACCGGAGAATCACGTCGCAGGCGGGCATACGACCAGAGAGCCACCGAGGTGGTTCCGACGTTGTCGCTGAGCAAGGTGTGACGCGAATTGGACTTCCAGAATTTCTGGTTCACCAACTTACCGTCGAGGATCTTGAGGAGGTCTTCGGCGAAGCTCGGACGGTTCATGCGAACGAAGGCCGCGGCCATGTAGGCCAGCGCGGTTTCATTGAGGTTCTGCCGTTCACGATAAAGCCGGTTGGCCGCTGAAAAGTCAGCCTGCCCTGTCACCGACAAGGCGTGGATGAGGATGGCCTTGCTCTCGGTATCGTTCGAGGCAAGACGCGGGAAGATGTCAGCGAAGAACTTCTCGGCCTTGTCGAAGGATTGTTGATGCACCGGAATGCCGGCATTTTTGGCGAGAGCAAGCGCCCAGTAGGTGGCGGAAGTCGCGCTCAAAGTCGGACGTCCCTTGAGGTTGTTCCAGGGCCACGAACCATCTTTTTGCTGAGACACCACCGCTCCCGAAACCAAGGTCCGAACCTTGTCGGTGAGGTCGGCAATCTCCTTGTCGGAAGCTCCGCGGGAACGGGCATATTCGAGAGCGCTGGTGGCCGCAAGAAGCTCGCTGGCCGGCGTTTGATAGCGGACCGGATATCTTCCGCTCCGGTCGAGAACTAGATCGATGATGGCCTGCTCGATCGACGGACTCAAGGTCACCTCCAGCTTGCGGGACGAGTAATTTTGGTCCTTCGGCAAAGTCAGACTGGAACCAGCCTCGGTGTTGGTCACTCCGCCATCGAATGCGGCGTATTCGAGTCCCCAGGGACGAACGGGAAGTTTTGATTCCGAACGATCCCGGTGCTCACCGGCCTCGGCTTCCACCAAGAGATTCAAGGACTCGGCAAAGGGAATGGTGTATCCGTCAAAGACCAACTCGGTGGTCGACTTCTTGCCAATGCGAACTGTTTTTGTGGCGGTCAGAGGTTGGGCGGCTCCGGCGATCTTGAGGGTCACTTTGGCGTCGCCTTCAAAGCCGGTGAGATTGTGGATGGTGGCAAGGAAGCTCATGTTGTCTCCTTCCTGCAGGGTGTCCGGGGTCCGGAGTTCGACCAGGAAATCCTTGCGGGTCACAATGCTGGCATCGCTCTGGCCCACCAGAGTGTCGATGGTGCAGCCTTTGGAGGAGAGATTCCACTTTCCGGCCTCCTCGGGCAACTGCAGCTCAAGTTGAGCTTTTCCCTTGTCGTTGGTGACCACCGGAGAAACCCACACCGTTGCGGATTTGGAAATGTTGTTGTCCGAAGTTTTACGGCTTCGGTTCATGCGACGCCCGAGACCGGCATCCAGGGAATTTTGGCTCACGCCACCCGTGAACCCGGCCGTCTGGACCGCTTGCACCATCTCAAGATTGAAGGGAGAAGCATCGTTGAGCGTCGGGCTATCGAACTGTTGCATCTGCTGTAACTGCTCGATCTGCGCTGCGTCAAAGGAGTTGCTGAAGGCATACAGATTCTGGCCCTCCTGTCCTGCGATCAATCCCCGTTGTTGCTGAGGCAAGGCAAAATTCTGATACCGGCCGTTGTTGAAAATGCTCTCGTGTGCGCTCATGCACATCACTCCCAAGACGGTATTGGTCGGGTTGAGGTGCAGCTCAAGCGTG
>JASFWU010000003.1:0-35592 GCA_050049035.1 Akkermansiaceae bacterium
TCCGGCCGAGCTGATTGTTCATCGCCTTGGCATCGCTCATGACGATATCGAGGATCGAACGCTTCTCGGCCCGTCGCTTGGCGAGGCTCTTCTTGCGCTCTTCGCTGTTTCCTCCTCCAAAGAGGCGCTCGAAGACCAAGCGTGGATTGGATTCCGGGGTCATCGGTTGGGTCGAGGAACGCCAGGAAAGATTGTATTGATAGGCGCAGGAGTAGCCGGAGTCGCATCGTCCCGATTTGCGCACCGCGTCGCAGGAAAGCTCGAGCGACGAGAGACGGGTCTCCGAACCGATATAGCTGGCGGCCATTTGGTCGGCGGAGATTCCCAGTTTGATATCGGCGCCGGCAGTTTTTCTCGGACGTGCTCCGGTGAGGAAGGTTGCTCCGGCACGGGCATGATCGCCCGCTCCGTCAGGGCCGGCGGTGCCGTTGACTTGCTCAAAACCCTTGATGATCTGCAGGTCCTTCTTGAAAGGACTGAGCGACTTCATCGAGTGGTTGAACTTGAAATCCGATCCCGTGCCTTCGGGACGCCACTTGTCCATGATCACACCATTGGGCACGTAGAGGTAGGCCATTCGCAGGGGAGCGCCCGTGGCGGTGACTCCGCGTGCGACTGCCTTGGCCGCCTTCACTTCGGCTCCGAGGGAACGGAAGGCGGGAAGTGCAATCGTTGCTCCGACACCGCGAAGAAAAGCCCGGCGTCCAAAATTGCTCGAAGGTTGGTCCATGGATAGATTTGGTTGAAGTGATGAAGCCGCAGCTCCCGATTTAAAAGGCTCTGTCACCTCTACGTTTCTGGAACGGCACACTTTCAGTAATCGCATAAACGAGATTTTTCAAGCCTCCACCTTCCTTCTCGGTTTTCGCGATGATCGCCTTCACGGAGGGCGCGTCGTAATATTCCACCCCGCGACCCAGGGCATAGGTCAGCATCTTCTCGGTGAGGCAACGATAGAAATCCTGTTTTCGCGAGGTCGTGAGGATTTTCTTGAGTTCCATGACATTGTTAAAAGCCTCTCCGGTGACCAGTTTCCCGGCACTGTCGATCTTCTTGCCATCCTGCTGGTCACGCCATTGGCCGATGGCATTGAAGTTCTCGAGGGCCAGCCCGATGGGATCCATTCGTTCGTGACACGAGGCACAAAGCGGCTTCTCACGATGGGTTTCCATGAGCTGCCGCATGGTGGCGTTGCGGTCGAATTCCTTCGCCACTTCCTCCAGCTCGGGCACGTCGGGTGGGGCGGGGGGAGCCGGGGTTCCCAGAATGTTATCGAGCACGAACAAACCACGATTCACCGGAGAGGTGCGCGTCGATTGCGAGGTGACGATGAGAAAGGTTCCCTGCCCGAGGATTCCGCCGCGGCCCTTCACGTTTTGGTCGAACTCAACTTTGCGGAACTGTCCTCCTTTCACGCCCCGCACTCCGTAGAAATTGGCGAGGTTCTCATTGAGGAAGGAATAGTTGGCATCGAGGAGCTCGAGAAGCGGGCGATTCTCCGCCAGAATATACCTGAAGAATTCCTCGGTCTCCCGTTTCATATCCACGCGGTGGCTGCCATTGAAGATGCGGCTTGCCCGCCGACGGTCTCGTTCGCGGGTGATGCGGCGAACATCGATGTTCTTCCCGGGCACGTCGCGCGCCTGCAACCATTGCCCCACGAAATTCTGCACCATTCGGTTTCCCTTCCGGTCTTTCAACATGCGGTCAACCTGGGCTCGCAAGTTGGCCCGCAGCTTTCCTTTGGCAGCGAGATCGAGCAGTTCCTGATCGGGCGCCGAACTCCAGAGAAAGTAGGAGAGTCTGGAAGCAAGGGCATATTCATCGAGAGGAACGACCTTGCCGGGGTTGTCGGGTTCGGCCTGCACTTCGCTTCGATAGAGAAAACTTGGCGAAGCCAAAGTGGCCGTCACCGCAAGTCGGACTCCATCGACAAACTCCGCGCCCTCCTCATCGATCCTGGCATTTGCGAGTGCCGTGATCTGGTCCACCAGCGCTTTGCGTGGCGGACGACGGAAGGCCCTTGTGGCGAAGTTCTCGACGATCTTCCGTATGTAGGTCTTTTGCTTGTTCTTCTCTTTAGGCGGCAATCCATCCACGAGAATCCGCCGGTAGCTGTCGGGATAGAGATTCCAGGCCCCGTGTGAGCCGAGGAGTTTCAATCGGAAACGATCCACGCGAATCCCGGCGGTGCCGCGTCCCTCGCCTTTGTTCGCGGGTTCGATTGCAAACTCAAATCGATGCTCACCTTTCGGAAGCTGCAGCTTCTCCACAAAGCGACTCCGCACATACTTGTCCGAGCTGATGTCAAACTCCTTGAGCTTCTTGCCATCGACGAAGAACTGCCACTTGCCGGTTTGCTTTTTGGGGCGGCCGCCTTCGTTCTGAAGCGAATAAGCCACCTCCAGTTCGTATTCTCCGCCGGCCTCGATCCGTCGTTTTGCGGTGACGATTTGCTTCTGGTTCACCTCCATGAAGCGGGCGGTCTGGCTTCCTCCGCGATCCTTGAAGTCTCCGGCGTCGATCGTGATCGGGACGGGCTTCCCGGCATCCTCCGGTAGTGCCTTGGCTGCGATGACCTCAGCTGCGCTGAGGTATTTCTCCATCAGGAGAGGGGAAATGGTCAGGACATCCCCGATGGTATCGAAACCGAAGCCCGTGTCATCGGCGGGGAAGTTCTCATTGGCATCGAATTGGACTCCGACGACATCCGCGATGGTGTTCTGGTATTCCTCGCGATTCATCCGCCGGATCGTCACGCGACCGGGATCGGGATTGTTGGGATCCAGTTTGAAGATCTTTTTCTCAATCCAGGCGAGGAGTTGCTTTCGTTCCTCCGCGCTGGGTTGGAACTTCTCCTTCGATGGCGGCATCAGATCGGTGCGAACATTTTCCCAGATCCGCAACCACGTGAGGCGGTCCTTCAGCAGAGCCTCCGTGCTTTCATATTCATCGAGCACGAAATCGCCCTTTTTGGCTCCGTCACCGTGACAGTCGTAGCAATAATCGGCCAACAGAGGCTCGATCGTCTTGTCAAAATCAACCTTCAGTTCCTTCGAGATGACCTCCTCGCCACGGCAAACCCCGGCGGTCAGGATCACAGCTGGAATGATAACTGAGAGTCGGATTGATTGAGGCATGGAAAAGACGGGTCTTGCGTCAAGCGAACGTAAGAAGGCCCGGGATCTTATCATTTCAACCTGAACTTCCGGCCTTGAATCTCTTTCAAAAAAGATCGCTGGTCGTCATCCGAAGTCCGGGGGCCGGTGAGAAGACCTTGATATCTCCCGCGGAGTGCCTCTTGCTGCCAATTGGATGGCGAAGCGGGAATTCGTCCAACGAAGAAATGAGCCGGGAGAGCGATGCGATTGGACAGGCTTTCTCGATGCACACACTTGATCGAACCTTAAAGCATCGCTCTCTCCGGACAAACTTATCTTGGGCCTCGTCCGCGTCCGTCGCGTGAGGACCTTTCGATGATCTGATTTTGGGCTTCAGCCGACAGTCCGCTTTGAGGGAGCCAGGCCCGTGCTTCTTCCGGGTTGCTCCGGAACCAGGAACGGGCCACCGATTCCACGGTTTCATTCCGAACTTGTTCGTTGCTGATGGACTGGGCCCATTCAGCTGCCACGGCCGGGTTCTCCCGGTCATAGGACCTTGCGAAACTGCTCACGGCGGCGTCACGCGAAGGGGATTGCTCCATGTTGGTGAGATACTGTCCAGCCGCGGTGGGGTCTTCGCGGGTCCAGCGTTCCATCGCGGTCCGGATGGCACCCGGCTGGGTGGCTTCAGGGAGGTCGCTGGCCCAGCTCATCGCGGCCGCCGGGTCGTTTCGGGACAGTTCCTCGGAGATTTCCCGGACGGCCCGTTCGGCATATTCCTGATCAGCATGTCCACTGATCCATTCAGCGGCTTCCTGCGGGTTGTTCTGAGCATAGCTCTCGGCCACCCGATCAAAGGCCGATGATTTTACGGCACCCTCGGGAAGGCCCTCGGCCCATGCCGTGGCATCAGACATTCCCCGCTGGATCTGGGCGTTTGCAATGGCCTCCATTTGTCGATCCAGCGCAAAGCCTCTCCATCGGTCGTTCCGGCCGTCCCCCGAGGCGTCCCGTTCCGCCTCAAGTTCGAGAACAAATGCGGTGGCTGCATTGGGATCACTCGATGCCATTCCGCTGACCACCCCCTGGGTGAGCATTCCTCGTTCGAATCCTCCCTCCAATCCTGCGAGATGAGCTTTGGCTGCCTCCGGATTGGTGCTGGCCCAGCCTCTCATTGCCGCAACAGAGGCAAACCCCCGTCTCCGTCCATCTCCACCCATTTCTTGCACCGCAGCAAGCGCGGCCGGACCGTCAAGCTTGCCCCATGCTTCCAGAAGAAGGCCCATTTGCTGTCCGGTGTCGCTCCCGTTCTTTTGCTTTTCAAGCAGGGCATCGAAAAGGCTTCGGGCATTACTCTCATCGAGATTCAATAAAAGGTCGGCAAACATCTTGTTGGCGATCAAGGCATCGGTCTCGTTTTGGTATTGGCTGACGGAGACTCCGGACGCGGATCCACGACCGTAGCTTCCGTTTGCACTTGATCCTCCGGAGCCGCTCGCGGAAGAGCCCCGCGATGATCTTCTGCTTCGTGGAGAAAGCGACCGATCCTCTTCTTCTGACAAGGCAGCTTCGGTTTCGGATGAGGACTTTTCGACAGTCCGGCCCCCCATAAAGGCGGCGATGGCCACGATGACCCAGACAGCATTCAAGATAATCAGCTTGTTCATGATAGTTTGATCCCATTCAGAAAGGGGTCTCAGGTTTTCCCTTCCAACCTTCCCATGCGTGGTTTGAGAAAAAATCCGCAAAGATTTTTAGATTTTTATTCCGATTCTCTCAGGCGGCGGTGCATCCAGGTGCGTCCGTATTCCCAGATTCCTTCCGCGGTACGTTTTTTGAGTCCCAGGGCATCAGCAGTCTCCTGCATGGTGAGTCCGACAAAATACCGCATTTTGACCAACTCCGCTGCCTGGGGGTCGGCGTCCTCCAACTCGGCAAGGATCTCGTGAATGGACAGCACCTCCTCCGGTGGCGCGGCAAATTCCACGAGGGACTCGTTCAACTCCACTTTGGCTTCCCCGCCACCGCGTTTGAGTGCCTTTTGTTTACGGGCATGATCGACAAGAATGCGTCGCATTGCTTCGGCCGCCGCTCCCAGGAAATGGCGGCGGTTCTTCCATTTTCCCGGTGAGCCTTGATCAAGACTCATCCACGCTTCATGGACGAGTGCGGTTGCTTGCAAAGTGTGTCCCTGGCGTTCTTTTGACATTTTGGAGCGGGCGAGGATTCTCAACTCGTCATAGACCGCAGCCAGCAACTCATCGCTGGTGGCATCACCACTCTCCACCCGGGAAAGAATCAGGGTCAGATCATCCATCGTTTCCAGATCGTGCCATACTGCACGGGAGGTGAAAAGTTTCGCTTCCCATTTGATTCGTTGATATTTCTCTGCGGATCCTGAGCGCTCTTTTCGCATGAATTTCGGGACTACCTGAACCCAGCCCACCGCCCGCAACACCCTTCGAGATCACATTTGAAAACTCCCACGGTCAACCCTGGTCCAAAAAGCGAACGCGAGATTTTCGTGGCCGCATTGGATTGCCCCGATCTTGATTGCCGACAGGCATTGCTCGACCGTGAATGCGGGAAGACCGGTGCTCTGCGGGATTCGGTGGAGGCTTTGCTTTCGGAGCACGAATCGGTGGACCGGTTTTTGGAGCTCCCGGCAGCCGAATCAAAGGAACCTCGTTCGGCCCATCAGGAAGACCTCGTTGGCAGCCAACTCGGAGTGTTTTTGCTGGTTCGCAAGATCGGAGAGGGGGGCGGGGGAAGCGTTTATTTGGCCGAACAATCCAAACCGGTGCGGAGAGTGGTCGCTCTAAAAATCCTCAAGGCGGGGTTGGACGGCGAAGATGTGATCTCCCGTTTTGAGGCCGAGAGACAGACTCTCGCTCGAATGAACCATCCCCACATTGCCAGTGTCATCGAAGCCGGGGCCACCGCTGAAGGACGCCCCTACTTCGTGATGGAGCATGTCGCAGGCGATCCGGTTACTGATTTCTGCCGGGAACATCAATTGGGTCTTCAGGAGAGGCTCGACCTGTTCATTCAAATCTCCCGGGCCATTGAACATGCCCATCAGAAGGGAGTCATTCACCGTGACCTCAAGCCTTCCAATATCCTCGTTTTTGAACAGGAAGGACAGATCGTGCCCAAGGTGATCGACTTCGGCGTGGCCAAGGCCATCGATTCACGCGGGGGCCACGCCTCCGGGTTCACGCTTCACGAAAGTATTATCGGAACTCCGGCTTACATGAGCCCGGAGCAGGCCTCGCGGGATCAGGATGTTGACACAAGATCCGACATCTACTCGTTGGGGGTGATCCTGTATGAGCTTCTCACGGGAGTCACTCCGCTCGCGACAAGTAATCCGGGGATCACTTCAACTGCCGAACTCCTCAAGCGATTGGACCATCTCATTCCTCCCCGTCCCTCGGTGTATCGTGAGGAACATGGGCCAAACAACGGGGTTCCCGGAAAGTTCGGGAGAGATCTTGATTGGATCATCTTGAAGTGTCTGGAGACGGACCGGACCCGGAGATTCGGGAGTGCCACCGAGTTGGTTCAGGATCTTGAGCGGTATCTCGGGGGGGCACCGATTCTGGCACGCCCGCCCAGTCTCGGTTACCGCACCGGAAAGTTCATTGCACGAAACCGGGCGGCTCTCTCTGCTGCCGCGGTTTTTGTTTTTTCTCTGATGGCAGTGGCGGTTTTAAGCATCGTTTATGGTCTGCGAGCTGGCGAGGCCGAGAAACGTGAGGCCGTGTTAAGGATTGCGGCAGAGGAAGACCGGGAACTCGCGAGGAAAAGTGCCAGGGAAGCACGGCTTCATCAGTACGTGGCCAATATTAATTTGGCTCAACAGGCGCTGGACAACGGGAATCTGTCCAAGGCCCATCTTCTTCTTGAAACCTGGGCCGGGCCATCACCCGGAGAGCCCGATCCCCGGGGATTCGAATGGTGGTATCTCAATCAACAGTGTTTGGGCGATCCTCACCTGGCTCTTCCGGATTTTGATTCGCCGGTTCAGGCGCTCGCTTTTTCCCCGGACGCCGGCACGCTGGCGATCGGGGTGCAGGGTCACTTTTACCTTTGGTCGATGGTTTCCCGTGAAGTGATTGACCGCTTCCCCCGGGACGCACGAAAGATCCAATTTTTTCCGGACGGTTCGCACGTCATCACGGGAGGACAGGAAGGGATCACGGTGTTTGAATTCCCCTCGCTGGAGATCAAGTGGAACCTGTCAGCGAGGACTGCGGATTTCGACCTCAGTCCGGACGGTCTTCGACTTGCCGTTGGGGAGCGCGATGAAGTGACGATATGGGACACCCGGGATTGGAGGCGCCTTCGGTTCTTCCCGGAAACCATGGGTCCGGTGGCATTCAGTCCGGATTGTCAATCGTTGGCCACGGGGAGCCGCGACGGGATTACCCTCTGGTCGTTGGAGTCTGACAAACCGGTTACCGTTCTTGAGGAATCACCTCGCATTGGGTTTGGGGACCGGACCATTCGATTTTCAAAGGGAGGAGATTTGGTTCTTCTCCCCCGCAATGACAGCCCCACCCGGCGGGGGTTTACCGTCGGGGTTTGGGAGGTTCAAAATGGAAAGGAGGTTTCCCTCCTCGCCCCCTTGTCCGAGCAAGGTCTTCATCGCGGAGTGATCTCGGCAAGCAGTCTGGACCGGCAAAAAGAGCATCTCGTCACCAGTAGCTGGGATCACTCGGTCAAACTTTGGGATTTCGAGAAAGGCAACCTGCTCCGGACCTTCCTGGGTCATCGAAGCGAGGTCTGGAGCGTCGCTCTTTCGCCAGACGGTCGGTTTATTGCCAGCGGCAGCAAAAGCGGAGGGGTGAGAATCTGGCCAACCGCACAACAATCAAAACAGGAGGAGATCGCAGGTTCCTGGAATCCGCTCGCCTTTTCAGAGGACGGCACAAGTCTCGGTGCCTCGGGCAGCGATGGTTCATTTGCCATCTTTGACCTCGGAACCGGCACTCTCAAAAAAGCCTTCCCATCGCCTCATGGCTCGTCGCCTTCCTGGCGCCCCCGGGCCATCTCAGTCGCCAAAAACCTGACTCTTCTGGCAGAGGCAAAGGGGCCGGGTCTGGTCGTCATCCGGGATTTAAAGGCCGAACGTGAGAAAGAGCTCAAGGTCGGAGAGAGCGGAATCAGACAGGTGGCGCTCTCGCCCGATGGAAGAGAGTTGGTGGTGGTTTGCGGCCGGAACCAAATGTCTTGGTGGGATCTGGAATCGCCCGGTCATCCGGTCACCACCGGAGAAGCAACGGGAGTTCAGTTTTCTTCCGACGGATCTACTTTGGTGAGCCTCATCGAGAATGGGCCAGCGATCGTTTGGGATACGGCAACCAGGAAAGAGCGATCGCGAATTCGGCTTTCGTCAGGATCGCGGGGATCCCGGGTCACTTTATCGCCTGATGGAAAGACGCTGGCAGCGACACGGGGTTTCATGGATCATGAAAACGCCATCACTCTCTGGGAGACGGTGAATGGAAATCCGTTGGGCAGTCTCAGGGGGCATAAGCAGGGAGTCTGGAGCATCGCCTTTTCGGCTGATGGGAAGACCATTGCAAGCTCGGGAGGAGCGGGAAACATTCGCCTCTGGAATGTTGAAACGAGGAGCGAACTTCTGAAGATCGAAGGTCGTTCGAGAGCGGTTTCAAAGATTCTCTTCAGCCCGGATCAACGCACGCTGGTGGTGAGTTCGCCGGGCTTTGTTCTGAAACCGGGAATGACCATTCTTCGGTCGCACTCAACCGGAGAGGATGCCCCGGCCAACTCGCACAAAGACGACTAACTCGTTTGTTTCATCTGGTTGATTAGGTCAGAGTAAGAAGTGTTGCCCAGGAGTCATCGTTTGGGGGATGGTCGCTCCGCTGGTCTTCTCTGCCGGGCGGTGTAATTGGCTAAAGGTGCACCTCGATTTTCAGGCGACTGGGGAGTCAAGGAAAGATCGTAGGTCTCATTCGGCAAAAGCCGGAACCGGGACCTTCAATTACAGGTCAACTCATCCCGTTCCAACAACCTGGATTTATACCATTCCCGAAGAAAAACTGGTAGAAACGGGGGGTGAAGATTAATCGGTTGTCAGCGAAGGTGGTGAACGAATCGCCTTTCGCGGACCTTTTGCCCCAAGGCTACTTTGTTGCTCAGTTGTGGTGCCCGCACCACGCCTTCACTCCGCCTTGACCTGAGTCAAAATCTCTCGCGAATTCTACCAGGCTCTTTCCACTCCGGGTATTAGTCACCCTCCGGCTTCTGACCAAATCCATGGCTGGTGGGGATGGCGACTTTTTCGAAGGCGTCGGGGGATGTTGGGCGATAGGAGGCTTCGGGCTCCCGGAGTTTTTGGGCTAGCTCGGGAATGTTCTCCCGGATCCCTTGAACAATGCAGCGGGCGAGTTGGTGTGCACCGTAGTTGCTGTGATGGGTGTCGTCCTTTAGAGCTTGGCTTTGTCCGGGGAAGGTGTTGGCGGGGAAATGAACGAGGGCTTTTTTGGACCCGTCCGGTCCCAGTGCCTGATAAAACTCAAGGCTCATGGCATGGAGATCGAGGACGGGGACGTTTTGTTCCTTGCCGACCTGACGAACGGTGGTGGCGTAGTCGGTGAGGGTTTGCTGGGCTTTGCCGTCTTTCCAACGGCGACGTTCCATGGGCGTGACGAGGACGGGATGAGCGTTCTTTTCGCGGACGATTTTGAGGTAGCTTTCGAGGTCCTTTTTGTAAGTGGAGAACGCTCCGGCTCCGTCACGTTTGTCCTTCTGATCGTTGTGGCCGAATTGGATGAAGAGGTAGTCGCCGGGTTGGATGGTGCTCAGGATTTTTTCGAGTCGTCGTTCTCCTTGGAAACTGTAGAGGGCGCGTCCTGATTCGGCGTGGTTGGAAATGGCGACATCGGAGTTGAAGAAGGCTGGAAGCATTTGGCCCCAACCAGCCCAAGGAGCTTTGGCTTGGTTCGTGACGGTGGAGTCGCCGGCGATGTAAATGGTGGTCGATTTCGGGGCAGGTTTGATTTCGATCGCGCGGAGGGTGGTGGTGTCGGGGAAGAATTCGAGCGAAAGACGCGGGTCCCAGTCGGGAGAAAAGCGGTCGCTGTCCCGGCGCAGTCGCACTTCTCTTTTGTCGGAAATTCCGGGCGTGCGGATGTTGACGGTAAATTGGCGCGAGGAATTCCTGACGGGAATCTGCGGAGTGAGCATCAGGCGGCGGGCTTCTGATTTGACCCAGATTTTCGAGGCGGCTTCGGGTGAAGAAAAAGTGAGGGTCACTTGGTAGTTTCCTTCGGGAAGGTCGGCGGCGAAGGTGCAGGCGGCGGGATCGAGCCAGCCAAATTTATCGCCGGGGTAGAGGATTTGGGAAGGGGTGAGGGCGTGGGTTCCGTTGGAAAGAGTTACCGAGAGTGGTGAGTTTTTAAGGGAGTCTGCAAGGTCGCAGTCTCTGAGTTGGCGGAGGGCATCGGCGACGACATGGGCGTGGAATTCGGCCCCGGAGTGGCTGGTGTGGGTGTGGTCGGTGCCGCAGAAGATGGCGTCGACTTGTTCTTCACTGAGGGCGTTGTAGTGGTCGCTGAGGAGTTGATTGAGCGGGATGAAGTTCGAGTTGGTTTGCTGGGCGGCCAGTTTGGCCCAATAGGCGTAGGATTCGGTGTCGGGCTGGATGATGCCTTTCTTGTCGCGGATGTTCCGTGGAATGAGGGAGCAGACAATGGGGACGGCTCCTTTCTCTTGCGCGGTTTGACAGTAGTTGCGGATGTACCATCCGAAAGAGCGGACGGTTTCGTTCTTGCCGGTGATGTCGACGGTGCCGGATTTCGACTCATCGCCATTGCCCTTGATGCTGGCGCGGGGGCGGTCGCCCTCGAATATCTTGCCGCCGTCGTTGTGACCGAATTGGATGAGAACGTAGTCGCCCTTTTTAAGTTGGGTGAGGATTTCCTCCCATCGGCCCTGGGTGAGAAAGGAGCGGCTGCTCCGGCCTCCGATGGCCTTGTTGATGACGGTGATTTTATCGCTATCAAACAATTCAATCAACGGATCGCCCCAGCCTTGTTGGCCGCGGGTGTTGTTGCGGACGGTGGAATCGCCGATGATCCAGAGAGTAGGCTTGGCGCAGAGAGGGAGAGTGAAGAGGAGAAAGAGGATAACTCTCATGAGAGTGATTTAGAGTGCGATCTCGCTTATTGATTCTCGGATTTGAAGCGGAAGAAGAGCTTGGTCCCGGTCAATGGCACGACCCAGGTTTGCACGTCTACGGCCGGTGAGGATCCGGGGATTCGTTGCGAGGATTGTAAGATCGCGTCGGGAGAATCGATCCAGTCTTGCATGTCAGTGGATTGTTGAAGGGTGAGCTTGGTGTCGACTCCAGCCCGTCTTCTGACGGTTGCGGTGAAGAGGGAGGCCAAAAAATCGAAGTTGGTCATTGGAGCCAAATCATCATGAGCAACTGGGGAGCCACCGAAGTGGAATTCCTCGATCACCGTCCAGCCGTCGCCGTCCGGATCGGCGTCGTCGGCGGGGTTTCCGAAGGAGAGTTTCCAGTCGGCGTAGTCGACCGAGTCATCGGTGCCGGGGGTGCCGCCGGTCTGCAGGCTGGTCTGCCAGCTGAGGGCGAGATTGTGGTCGGGATTGCAATCGGGCGCGATGAGGACGAGCGAATAATCATCGCCGTCGGGCTCGGTGGGCCAGGGAGCGCTGTCGTCGTATGTGAAAGCACGAATGACGGTGCTGTCGGGGAGGGAAATCTCGATACTCTCTCCTCCGTTGCTGAGAGCACCGGTGTAGGCTCCGGCGATATTGACTCCGCTTCCAAAGCGCGCGATGAAGGCGGCTTCGTCGGAGACCACAACGATGCGCTCATTGGGAGCAAGCATGGTGCCGGTCGGGAAGGTGAAGGTGATTCCGTCGGTGAAGGTGACTCCGGTTAGGTCGAGAGTGGCCGAAGGGTCGATATTCATCAGTTCGATGTATTCGGTGGATTCGACACTGCCGGGCTCGTTGTAGTAGATTTCGGAAACGACGAGGTTGGAGGAATCGGGGAGGGTATTGCCCCCGGTTTGAGTAATGGTGATGGAGTCGGTCCCCACAAGGTTGCCGAGGCGGTCGTAGGCTTCCAGGTTGATGAGATTTGCTCCGGCGGAAAGGGGGATGACGACGCTCCAGGAGGTGTTGCTGTTCCAGGTGATCGGCAGGGATTGCGATGAAGAAGCGAGACGGATTTCACTGATGTCGAACCATCCATTGCCTTGTAATTCCACCGGGCTGTCATTGGTGGAGAAGTTGTTTCCGCCGTTGGTGGTGATGGAAAACGAAACCATCCCAGCCTGACTGTTGATTTGATTGAGAATGTAGTTCGAGCGGGTGTTGATATAGCTTAGATCGTCGGAGAAACCGTTCCCTCCAACGCATTCGTTGAAATGAGCGGTCCATGTGCTCATCCAGGATTGGTTGTAAACGGTGGAACAGATGTCGTAGAGATGGGAGAGATAAGCGCGACGATAAGCCGGGCTCGCTCCGATAATGCGATTGAGTTCAGAGTTCTCGAAAATGCTGCGTGTCGCGCTGAAGGAGAAGTCCAGGTCGTGAGGGAAGTAGAGGAGCTTCCCGTCGGGCCGACCGTAGAACTGCCCGTTGTGTTTCGAGTTGGCGTAGAAGGAATCACCCGCACCGGTCGCACAGGAATAGGCCAGGGCGCGGAGCCATTGATCAACATCAAGGGTGTTCGCTATCTGCGCATTGAAGTTGGCGGAGGACTCACCAAAGAGCTTTCCGAGACGCATCGTAGGATCGTAGTCGTCGTAGTCCTGATTGTTTTTGATGAGATAAATCCAGCGGTAGTTTTCCTGATCGTCGCCCATGTCGTCGAGATTGCGACGAAGCACATTGTCGGGTTGGGGGAGCTTATAACCCTGCGCATCGGCAGTCGTCGGGTAGTAAATCAATTCATACTCGTAAACGGTGCCGTCTCCGCCGTTGTCGAACTGGTCTTCGAGGAAGACCGAATTGAAACGAGCAAGTTGCAGGATGGCGGCGCTGGTGTGGGTCGGGTTGGGAGAGATGACGTAACAAAGATCGTTGTGCTCTCCGGGAACGCCGCCGGAGGAGGTGGCCATGAGATCGAAAAGGAGCTCGCGTTGTCCGACGACCTGGCCTTCCGAGCGATCAATGGCGATGGTGCGGTGGACGTTTCGGAAGAGTTGGTCTTTGGCGAAGCCGAGGTTGAAGCCGATGCGGTTGTTTTGGGTGCGGGCGCGTTGGGAGCCTTTAATACGGACCCCGGCGTTGTAGTAGATGCGGCTTTCCTGATCAATGACGGTGCAAGCGATACGACCGTTGCTCATCACGTTGCGTGTCGTAAACATCCAGGCTTGGTCAGAAGGATCCATGATGATGCGGATGTTGTTGATACAGGTGGTGGCCGCGCGGTTGTCTTCAACTTCATACATCGCGCGTGAGTCGGGGCCGGCAGCGGGGACAAAATTGGAAGCGCCGAGGGTATCGGTGGCAGTAACGTAAAACTGCACGACCTGTCCGGTGGATTGGCCGGGAATGTTACCCGACCAGGTGCCGCTGGATTCGGTCATGGCGACGGTGGAAAAGGCTCCGCCTTCCACGCGGTAGTGCAGGGTTGCGGAAGCGACACCGTCGGGGTCGCTGAGATCGAGAGAGATGGTTGGCGACTCTCCGGCGGCGGGAACGACGGGGAAGTGCGTGAGGTTTTCCGAAGTTGGTCCGGCATTCACGACGAGCGTGGAGTTCGGCTGGCCGGGCGTGCCGAGGATGTCAGGACGTTCGAGACGGAAGGTGTGCGGGGTGCGATTGAAATAGAGTCGGGTGTGAAGGAGGGGACAGCCGCTGAGCCAGCGGGCACGGAAGGAGACTTCGTATTTCTGACCATTGATGACTGATTCGTTGTTGCGAAGGGTCGTCTCGAGGTGGTTGTGCATATGTTCGGTAGAGCCGGTTGCGCGAAGGTAGAGGACGTTGTTTCCGGGGCTGGAAGGATCGGGGATGATGGAAGCCTCGCGGTGGTTGCCGAGGGCGCGCCAGGAATTGAGATTCCCGGTTTCAAAGGTGCCATCGGTGATGAAGGGAACGGCCGAACCATCGGGGTTTTCAGTGACGGTGAGGTCGTCGATGAGGACTTCGCCTTCTTCCAGCATGCCGAGAACAAAATCCTTCCATTGGTTGTCCGGGCCAATGGTGCTGGCGGAAGCGGTGGCGCGGAAGGTGTAGGTTTGCCACGAAGTACGAGAAAGTTCATTGCTCGCGGACCAGGCTCCGGGGAGGGAGTTGTCGGCATCGGGATCGGTGAGCTCGAGGGTGGAGCCGGCGGCGTCTGCTTTGGCAGGCCAGCGACCTCCGTCGTAATAGCGCAGAGTATCGGCCGGGTTGTTGAAAGAGTCGCGCAGGGTGATGGTTTCACCGTTTCGGGAGAGCGAGCCGTCGTAAGGTCCCAGGGGAGCCAGTCCGGGATGCACGGCGGCGAGTGCGGCGGGGTCCTTGGCGATGACGAGATACTGTCCCGAGGCCAGCATGGTGTTGTCGGGAAAGGTGAAGTCGATGCCTTCGCCGAAATTCCATCCGGTCAGGTTGATGGTGGCTGGACCACGATTGTAGATTTCGATCCATTGTTCTTCGCCGGGAAGAGCCGGGATGGCGGGTGTGCCGGGGTCGGTGACAAGAGAAGCTCCGACCTGGAGATTGAAAACAACGTCGCTGCTGGAAAGGGAAACCTGGTGGATCTCCACCGAGATGCGGTTGGTTCCACTCACGGCAGTGCCCGGTGGAACAGAAACGGAGTAATCGCCGCTGTAGGTGGCATTGGCGACGCCCGGGGCATCGGCAAAGGTCGAGGCGCTGATGGCACCGACGGGCATGTTGACGCGGTCAATTTCCACGCCGTTGAGATAGATGACCGCGCCGTCGTCGATGAGATGATTGAGGACGAGGCTGTCGAGGCTCGACGCCTCTTCGGAGGTGAGGGTGAAATCGCTTTCGAAATAGTAAGTGACGATAGAGGGAAACTGCAGGGCAGGATTGTTCAGCTGCGTGTCAATGGGAATGCCCAGGTCCGTGTCGTAAGCGATGACGCCAGGGCCGGAGTGCCAGCTGCCGCCGACGGGGTGAGCGGAACTGGCCCAGTTGGAGCCGAGGTCGGCACCGCTTTCGTTGTAACGCCAGGTCGAGCCGAGAGGAATGAGCGTAACGACTTCGCTGGTCGGCGGAGTCCCGGGAGAAGGCTCGGAGATGGGCGAGTTGTAACAGAGTTCGTTGATGACGATGCTGTCTTCGAAGGAGAAGGTGTTGGCCGCGCCGGAGGTGGGAGCGGAGGGGAAGAGCCAGAGGTCGGGATAGACGGAGCTGAGACCACGAAGCCGGTTGGTGACGCGTTTGGCATCGGTAACGGAGGCATTCCCGGGAGAGAAGAGAAAGAGCTTGTCGTTATCAGATGGAATCTGACCGAGCTGGACTTGGTCGAGGACAAGGAAGTCGCCCGGGTTGAGGGTGGTGACGGGGAGAGGAATGGAAGCGGGTGTGGTGCCGCTGATTTCAAGAAGGTAACCGTCGGTGTTGATCGGGGAATCGGTGGGATTTTGAATTTCGACAAAGAAAGACGCGTCGAGTGCGGCGGTGATTTCCGAAAAGACCAGGCCTTGCGCGTCGTCGAGGCTGGCCGGGAGTTCCGTGCCTTCGAGGGTGGAGCCAAAGGCAGTGGTGGTGTCACCGGAAGCGGAGTGGAGAGAGACCGAGAGGACGTTGGTGCCATTCACCAAAGCGGAGGAGGGAAGTGTGAGGACGCCGGTTGAGCTCGGCGTCGGATGATCGGAAAGAGCCGGGGTGCTATGCGTGATGGTTCCGGCGGGGAGGTTTTCGCGATGGATTTCCACCCCGTTGAGATAAAAGACCGCGCCGTCGGAGAATTGCGCGTCGAGTCGGATGCTGGTGTTGGCGGGATTGCCGTTGAAGTTGAATTCCTGACGGTAGTAGCTGGTGTTCGCGGTGGCGGACGTTTCCGTGTTGATGGTGGTACCGGGGTAGGCGGTGTCGAGACCGTAGCGATTTTCTAGGTAGGAACCAACGGCCTCAAGCTCGGCATTGGTCAGTTCGTCTTCGTAGATGAGCAGCTCGGCAATCTCACCATTGAAGCCACCGCTGGTGTTGGTGGCGTGACGGCCGATATTGATGGGGTCGGGATTGAGCGAGGCTCCGGAGTCCGAATCGGTGGATTCGAGCACGCCGTCGACCCACATTTCGAATTGATTGGAGGAGGTGTTGCGCCGGACGGCAACGATTTGGAAATCGCTGGTCGAGATGGACGAGCTGGAAACGGGGCCGCCGAGTCCGGAGCCGTTGTCGTAGCGTTTTTGGAGACCAAAGCGGCCGTTGTCGGCCTTGAGGGAAATGAGGGGATTGCCTCCGCCGGTGAGGGAGCGATCCCAAAGATAAGCCCCCGAGCCGTTGGTGACTGTTCCGCTGGAAGGGGCGGCATTGGCGCGAACCACCGCGATGTAAACGAAGCCGGAGGTGCCGGAAATGCCGGGGCTGATCGAAGTACGAAGTTCATCGTTGCCATCGAAACGAACGACAGGTTCACCGGAAGGAGTGACGTTGGTTTGATAAGTCGGATTTCCTCCGGCGGTGGCGTTTTGGCTTTGTCCGTCGCCGGTGGCGGTATCGGTCCAGGTGGAAACGGTTTGTCCGTTACTCAGCGCGAGATCGGAGGCACGGAATCGCTCGACGAGATGATCGGTGACCGTGAGGACCGGTGGACCGGCGGTGGAGTTTCCAAAAAGTTGGGAGCCGGTGTCCCAGGAGGCGTCGTTGAAAGCGGTGGTGTTCCAGTCCGAAGGTGGAGCGGAGTTGGAATCAAAGTATGACCAGGTGGCGTCGTTGGCGACGAAAGTGTGCGGGATGGGTTGGTTGTCGACGGGGAAGTTGATCGCTCCGGGAGTGCCGCCGACCTGGAGACTGGTGGCCCACGAGGCTGACTTACCGGAGAGGAGTTGTCCTTCGAGTTTGGCGAGAGTGGCGCCGGAACCGTCGGGAGCGATGGGCCATTCGCCGGAGTCGCCGTACTCGACGCGGTCCATGAGGCGGTCCGAGCGGCTGTAGAGATTGATTCGCTCGCCACCGTTTGAGAGGGAATTGGGGTAGGGGCCGAGGGCGTTTTTTCCGGCGAGCGAAGGATGGGAAGGGTCTTTGGCGATGAGCAGATAGCCCAGACCGGGAATGGTGGTGCCTTCAGGGAAAGTAAAGTCGATCCCGGAGGCGAGACGCCAGCCGGAGAGATCGACATTGATTGACATCTGGTTGTGAAGTTCGATCCATTCGCCGGATTCATCCGCTCCTGCGGGGTTGTAGTGGAGCTCGTTGAAAGTCACGACGCTGTCCACGGCGAGGAGTGGCGCGGGGAGCAGGAGGAGAAGAGATTTACGCAGTGTCTTCATAGTAATTGAAATGAGAAAAGGGGAAGAAAAAGGCGGCATTTTCGGAGAGAAAACACCGCCTGAAAAATCAGGCCGAAGCCGGGAAGGTTGTGTGGTTTCTATCGACGGCGACGAGCCAGGAGACCGAAGAGCGCCAGGCTGGAAAGCAGGGCGCTGCTGGGCTCAGGGATCACGTCAAGGGTCGAGACGGTGAGGTTGTCAACGAGAAGACCGGGATCGTTATGGCCCAGCTCCATTCGCATTTCCCCGCCGTTGCCATCCCACTGGAAAACGTCGCTGGCGACTTGAACTCCATCTACGAAGGAAGTGGCAGTCACGTCGGATCCGTCGGCGAAGGACGAGAAGGCATATTGGATTTCGACACTGCGTGGGGCCAAGGTGGTAGGGAATGATCCTCCGGCACCAAGATTGGTTCCGTTGTCGAAACGCTCGGTCGCCCCATTCTGGCGAAAGAGGATGCCATAGTCGTCGTTGGTGAGGTTCCCGCTGTCGGCGTTGACCGTTCCAACCTGGAAAGAGATCCAGTCCGGGGTAGTGTTACCCGCAGGTGTGACATCGAAGGTCACCGAGAATCCGCCGGCATTAAGAATGGCGGTTCCAGTTGCGCCGGCGGCCCAGTCGAAGCGATTGCCGGCTCCAAAGGGCCCCGCGGCGTTTTCAAAGCGAACGCCATGACCTCCTCCAGCACCGTTGGGCATCAGCAATTGATTGCCACTGATGTCTTGTTGAAATCCGAAGGAACGAAGGACAACATCCGACGCAAGGGTTCCCGAGAGACGTCCGGTCGTGGGTGCCGCATCGAAGTTGGTGGTATCTGCCGTGTCAAAGTTGTCCGAAAAGAGGACAACCCCCGAGGCAGAGTTGACTAGTAGTAGCGGCAGGACTGCGAACGGAGTTGTTTTTTTCATAGTTGCTTATTGTGAATTGGTTGAGGCTAATAGAGTTAAAGATCCTTATTCAATTCTAAAGAAGTACTTTTGATTGCTGGTTTCGGCAGGCGGGATGATGGCTTGGCCGGCCCCCGTGAAGTCGGTGGTGACGAACAGAGGAGTGATCAATGGGACGAACGGGGTGGCCAGATCGTGGGACCTGGTGACCTCGTAAGTGGTGGAGGGACGTCCCTGAAAGGCGATCACATATTGCCTGGCCGGAGTGAGAATCGTGTTGGTGATGGTCGGACCGCTTGCGCCGGTGGTCACTTCGTTGGTGAGCCCGTAGAGGTGGTAGCTTCCGCTGACGGTGGGATTGCAATCGGCGATGGTGGCATCGATGACTAGTTCGGTTCCCTGGGCGGTGTAGTTGAAGTTGAGGTAGTAGGCCTCGTGATGATTGCCGGTGCCAGTCAGAGCTCCCGGACGGTCTTCGGGAAGAGCGCCGTAGGGCTGCACCACTTCCGTGCCATTGGTGAAGATGAGGTCGATGGGACGGCTGGAGCCCTCGGTGTCCCACATACGGACGTAAAGGCGGAGGTCATAATTCACTCCGGGGGTGAGACCGGTGAGGGTGTAGCGTTGGCTGGCCCCAGGAGCAGCTCCAGTCGAGGAATAAGCGAAGCTGTCGAGGAGCGTGAGGATTTCGGTTCCGGTGACGCCACCGTCAGCGGGAATCCAATCTCCATTGTTTTGGACCACTTCGTTGACGGAGAAGCCATTGGAATCCCAGAGAAGGTTGGCCGGGGTTGCGGTGGAGGAGAGGACATCGAATGTCACTCCGTTGACAGTGGTGGCATTTCCTCCTGAAACGGCGTGAGTGTAGATTTTTGAGGCGTCGATGTCGCTGCTGGCGTCGTCGGTGATGGGAACGATGGTGACGCTGGAACTCACCGAGCCAGGGTGGGAACCACCGTCGGTCGGGTCGGTGCTGTAGGTGATCTCCCAGGAATCCCGGGCATGGTCTCCGTCGGTGTCGCAGAGGGTGGGATTGGTGCCGGTGTTGTTGATGTCGACAAAATTACCGGTATTAGTTTCGACGAAATCGCTCAGCCCATCAAGATCGGTATCCGGATTGCCCGGATCGGTGACGACGCGGGGAGTGGTGGGATTGAGTTCCTCATCGTCGTCGAGAGTGTCGCCGTCGGAATCGGCTTCGGTGGGATTAATATTTGGATAGGCCGGCGTGTCCGGGAAAAGTCCCTGGCTGATTTGAAACTCCTCCAGATCGGTGAAGCCATCACCATCGGCGTTCTCGGTCCCGAGGGCTCCGGAAAGTGTGGTGAGGTTCGCGGCCCAGGTAAGTTCCCAGTCGTCGAGAAGATTGTCGAGGTCGTCGTCCTTATACACGGTGACGAGGAAGATCTGTTCGGTGGACTCCGTGGTGCCGCTTCCTTGGACCCGGATGGAGAATTCCTGATTGTGGGTGCTACCAGCGCCGGTGAAAACGAAACTGGCGACCTCGAGGTTGGAACCATTGATCTGGAATTTATCGTTGTCGGTGTCTCCAGCCCCGGCAACGAGGGTGAAGGTCGAAGGATCGGGATTTCCTCCTGCAGTGGCTGAAAGCGTTCCCACTACGGTTCCCTGGGGATCGCCGGAATTGAAATTACTGTCGTCGAGAGAAACGAAATAAGCATCTCCCCCGAGCAGAGAAACGGTCAAATCATCGACAAGGGCGCCCGGGTCGTTGTGACCTAACTCCATGCGCATTTCCCCGCCATTCCCATCCCAGGTGAAAACATCACTGGCGACCTGCACTCCATCCACGAAGGAGGTGGCAGTCACACTTGCTCCGTCGGCGAAAGAGGAAAACTCGTATTGAATCTCGATATGGCGCTGGGTCAGGGTGGCAGTGAAGGTTCCACCGGCGCCGAGGTTGGTCCCATTGTCGAAGCGCTCAGTGTTACCGTTTTGGCGAAAGAGAATTCCGTAGTCGTCGTTGGTGAGATTACCGCTATCCGCGTTTACTGTTCCAACTTGAAAAGAGACCCAGTCGGGAGTCGTGTTGCCGGTGTGAGTGACATCAAAGGCAACCATGAAACCACCAGCATCGAGAATGGCGGTTCCGGTATCCCCGGCCGCCCAGTCGAATCTGTTCGCCCCGCCGAATGGCCCTGAAGCATTCTCAAAGCGAACTCCATGGCCACCACCGGCACCATTGGGCATCAGCAGCTGATTTCCGCTGATGTCTTGTTGAAATCCGAAGGAACGAAGGACAACATCAGCCGCCAGGGTTCCCGAGAGACGGCCAGTGGTGGGGGCAGCGTCAAAATTCGTCGTGTCGGCGGTGTCAAAGTTGTCCTGAAAAAGGAGGGTCTGCCCGCTCATGACAGAGGGGGCAAAGATCGCTGGAAGGAGGAAGCGTTTCATCGGAGATTGGAAATATTAGGTTTAAAGGTGGAAGGAGGGCAGAGGGTGCTCTGGGAAGGCGGTCATTGACAATACGTAAAAGGGATTAACCGAAAAAAGCACGGGAGATTGGTCTGGGGCCGAGAGAAGGCCGACCATAGAGAAAATGGACCAGATCCCGAAGGGGTAAAAAATACTCCTTTCGGCTTATTGCACCATCTTAGGTCCCGGTGCTATAACCGCAAACCGACTTTTCCTTGGGTGAAGCACCTCAAGGGAAAGGATAAGTATTTTAAAACCAAGCAATACCATGAAAAAGACGATGACAACAGGCCTTGCTGCCTTGGCCCTCAGCGCGGTTACCGCAGGTGCAGCGATTACCGTGACCAACTCCGATACCACCAGCTATCTTGGAGGTTCCACAAATCTGCACACCTTTTCGGGATTTGATCTTACCGGAGGCAATGCCGTCGCGCTTATCTTGACTTTTGAAACCGTAGGAGGGATCGGTGACTACAGCATCTCATACGGAGCCGAATCTTTGACGATGGGAACGATGTCTATTGATACAGGTGCCGGCGCCCAGACATCTGCTATTTTCTACCTCTTGAATCCGGCGTCTTCGAACGCCGACTTGACGATCTCAGTTCCTCCTTTTGACCGCTTCGCAGCCAGTGTCGTCGCCTTGTCAGATGTTGCTTCGGTTGCCGGCGATGGCACGGACGGCGGAACCAATGGATCAGTGGATCTTTCCTTCTCTGCTCCAGGAGACTACGCGCTCGTTGGTGTGATGGAAAACGCCTTTGGTGCCGGGGCAGCTGATCCTTCGATCTCACCTTCGCTTACCAATCTGCAGACCGTCAACGGGAGCACTAACCCGGAAGGGGGAACGGCTCACTGGTATGGTCCTTCGGGAGCTTACACCGTTGATGTGCATGACAACTCCTCACGCCATGCCGGGGCGGCTCTTGGCTTCAATGCCATTCCCGAGCCGACCACGGCTCTCCTGAGTGGACTGGGTGTCCTCGGCCTTCTTCGCCGTCGCCGCGCTTAAGGAGTTTTTTTGCTGCTGTATCAGTAAAAGTCCCCCAGAGTCGCCTGCTTCTCGCAGGTGGCTTTTTTCTTTTTAGCGGCAAGCTGCGGGTCAAACCGGAGGCGAGCCCGAGGATTGCTGGTATTTCATGGCGGCTTGAGTACGGGAGTTCACGTGGAGTTTGTCGTAAATGTTGCGGTTGTGGACGCGGACGGTGTCGACGGAGATCCCGAGCTTGTCTGAGATTTCCTTGTTGGCGAGGCCTTCGCTGAGGAGCTTCAGGACTTCGAGCTCGCGCTTGGAGAGGTTGGCTTCCTGGAGGTCGTCCTTTTCACCCTGCTGGTGGAAGGCTTCCACCACCCGACGGGCGATTTCCGCACTCATGGGAGCTCCGCCGCCGAGGACGTCGTGAATGGCATCGCGGATTTCGCCGGGCGAAGATCGCTTCAGCAGGTAGCCGGACGCGCCGGCTTTGAGAGCGGCGAAGATTTTGTCGTGGTCACCATAGACTGTAACCATGATCACGAGGATTTCGGGGAGATGTTGTTTGATCAGACCGGTGGCCTCAATACCGGACATCCCGGGGAGATTGATGTCCATGAGGATGACGTCCGGGCGGAAGGCGTCGGTCTTTTTGAGTCCGTCCTCGGCCGTTTCCCAGACCCCGCAGCATTCGAGGCCGGGATCGGATTTGACGACTTTGCGCAGGGTCTCACCGAGGGGCTTGTTGTCCTCGATGATGGCGACGGTATTTTTTGCAGAATCATTCATGGCTCAGGCAAGCGGGAGGGGCATTGTGATGATAACGGTCGTGCCCTCCCTTGGCGAACTCTCAATGCGACAGCTTCCGGCACAATCACTCATTCGTTTCTGCATGTTCGAAAGACCGTTGCCCCCGCAAATCGTTGTGGGTTCGAAACCGCGACCTTCATCCCGGAGGTTGATTTGCAGTTGGCCCTTTTCAAGAGTGATCTGCAGATGGACACGGTCCGTTTCGGCGTATTTCACGGCGTTGTTCAAGGCTTCCCGCATCGTCAGGACGACATGGTGTCGACGGCGTGGGCCAATCTCCACCTCAGGGATGTTGGTGGCGATATCACTGAGAAGGCGAATGTTGGTGGACTTGAGAAAATCCGAGGCGAAGAAAGAAAGGTATTCGACCAAGGAGCGAAGATTGTCCTGCTCGGGGCTGGTGGCCCAAACGATTTCATCGAGCGCCCCGACGGCCCGTTTTGACTTCAAGGAAAGCTCTTTGAGATTGTCGACCTCGGGGCCGGGTTGGGTATTCTCGGCAGTGAGTTCAGTGAGGATAAAAAGTTCGGTCAAGCTGGCGCCAAGATCGTCGTGAAGATCGCGCGAGATGCGACTGCGCTCGTTTTGCAAGGCGCTGTGCAAGCGGATCTCCTCGAGCTTTCGGCGGGTTCGGCGGCGCATGATGAATGCTCCAAAACCAAGAGCTCCGGCCAAGAGGGTGAAGCTGGACAAAAAGAGGAACCAGGCTTCCTGCCAAAAATGCGGCTCGATGGAGACCAGGATGGTCTTCGGGTTGGGAGTAGAAATGCCGTCGCCGTTGGTGGCCGTGACTTCGAAGGTGTAGTTTCCCGGAGGTAAGGCGGCGTAGGTGACTTCGCGTTGGGTGCCGAGCATGCGCGGTGCGTCGTCGATGCCTTGCATCTTGACTTGATAGGTGACTTCTTCCGGCGAGGTGAGGCAGAGACCGGTAAAATGAAATCCAATACTTGCACCGCCGGGTCCCGCTTTGATTCCCTTTGGTGAGACGGGGTGGCTCACTCCGTCCACGGTCACCGGTTTGAAGTGAATGGAAGGTGGCACCGGATTGGTTTTCACCTTCGCGGGTGAGATTCCTGCCATTCCCTCGGTGGTGGGGAACCACAGCAATTGTCCCGCCGGGATGATACCGGGTTGTCCGCCTCCGACGCACTCCCGGGTTGGCATTCCGTCATTGCGGTCGAAACGTTGCCACACTGGAGGGGTGTTCCCATCGCGCTTCCATGTCATTAACTCACTTCGGGAAGTCCTTAAAATTCCGGCCAGGGAACCCAGCCATAATTCATCTTCTCCGATCATGTGGATTCCGGTGAGGCGTTTATCGGGAAGCCCGTCACGTTGATCGAAATGACTTAGTTGGCCCTCTTGCCAAAGATGGAGTCCCGAACGAATGGTCGTGATCCAGAGCTCTCCACTTTTCAAGGGGAGGATTGACGAGATATGGGGGTTTGAGACGTTTCCCACTCGATTGAATCGTTTTAGCTGAGGATCATCTTCCGTATCTAACAGAAAAAGGTTCCCGCTGATGGTGCCTAACCAAAGCGCCTCGTCAGGCCCCGGAACAATGGTGGTGATGGTCTCAACTTCGCCTTCGTCTGTGGGAAGAAGCGAACTCAAGTTGTCGATTTGCTCTCCGTCACGGCGAAAGAGACTTCCTTTTCCTCCAAACCAAATCCGTCCTTTGGGATCCTCAGCCAGCGCGTTGATCTTGCTCATCCCAAGCCTGGGGTAGGCTGCTGCGAATTCTTCTCCGTCCCGATAAAAAACAGAACCATTTCGGGTGGCGAACCATAGCCGTCCTGTGCGGTCCTCCAACATCGCCACGACAATGCGGAGAATGTTGCTCGCATAGAGTTCAAGATGCTCAAGCTCTCCATTCGAAATTCGGTCCACACCACCTGACGAACGGGCGATCCACCACTCATCCTCCCTGGTATGCATTGCGGTGATAACGGCATGCTCATAACTTTCGCCGCCAACAGAGAGGCTGTTGACACGTTTCGATTGGACTCGAACCAGGCCATGTCCACGGCTGGCTATCCAGAGATTACCTTCCCGGTCTTCCAGCAAATCGAGAGCGGCAAACCCTCTCTCGAATCTTATGGACGAGGCGTTTTTCTCTTCGTCCGGTCGATGCAGAGTCAGTCCGTCACTCTTCACTCGCCATCTCCCGCCATCGCGGGTGAGAAGTTCTTGAGGAGGTGTCGCACCAGCAACACGACCTCGGTTTTTTTCTCGGGCAAGTTCCTCTTCAAATGCCATGCGCAGTGCTTCATCAGGAGAGCTCACTTCGCTGGCTTCGTTGTTTTCAAGGTGATGAAGTGTTCCTGCTCGGACGAGGTAGGTTTGTCCTTCCTGGATGAATAAATGGGTAAATCTTCGCCCCCCCTCGGTGCTGGGTTCTTCAATGATACAGTGAAGCTCGCCATCCTCGACTCGGAAGAGGCCTCCGCGACTGGTGGAAACCCACACACTTCCGTCCGAAGGGGTGAAGACTCGAAAGAACAAAAGAGGCACGCCATTCCATTTGCCGGCGGCGGGGACAGGGAGGAACTCCAGACCGTCGAAACGTGCCACTCCCTCTGATGCGGCCACCCAAAGGTAACCATCCAACGACTGACCGACAGAGCGGGCGATATTGCCCGTTAGTCCTTCATCTGACTTCCAGCTGCGTGCCAAAAACGGTGAGTGCTCTTTTCCTTCAAGAAGCGAGGAAAAAACCAAGAGAAAGAAACAAACGGACAAACGCAACATCGTCAGGGCATAGGTAGTCCAAATCACAAGCGGGTGTCGAGTTGAGACCGATCACTACCGAGTTCACCAAGAGTTAAATCATAATAATGAAGGGGATGCGGATACTTCCTTTGAGGTATTGCACCACAATGGGCGCCTCCTTATCATTCTCCGTCTTCACAAGAGCCCCTCGCGAAATCACGATGTTTTATCCCACAACTGCGGTTTTTACCGTCCGATCAATGCCAATTGGCGTTGGAATCTACCTAATCTTGGTATTCCTGTTTGTCATTCGCGGTGCGGCGGGTGAACCCCTTACCTTTGATACTCTTCCTCTTGGGGAAAAGGACCGCCCCTTGATTCTCAGGACCTATGTTCCTGATCCGGGGTTGGATTCCAAGGTCTTGGCAAATCACGGAAAGGCGTCGAAGTCTCCCAAGTACAACCCGAGCAAGGGAGAGGATGTCAAAGGCGAGTATGGTATGATGAAAGTTATTCCGGCGGCCATCGCGGTGAATCATGGGCCGGCTCTTTCCTACGTTTGGGATACCACGGAATGTCGGCTTCTGTATGCCTGGCAGGGAGGATTCTTGGATCTCTATCCCTACTGGGGGGAATGGGGAAAAGGGGGGAGGAGGTCGTTTGATTACGGGGCGAGATTGGTTGGGAATCTTTTTTACATGGCGCAGCCCGAAGAGAGGGGGAAGCCAAGCTTCATTGGCTATGACTTGTCGAAGGAGGGCGTGCCTACCTTCCGCTATCGTTTGGGAGATCAGGAATTTGAAGAGCAGGTTTTGCCGGGCAAGGGAGAGAATTCCTTTCAGCTGATCAGGAATGGGAAGTCGAAGACGATTTCGGGAAAGGTCATTTCAAAGCATCAGGGCTTTGAGCGAAATCTGAAGATCAAGGTGGCCACTGCGAAAGCCGGAGAGAAGGTCTTTGGGGCATACGGATGTGTAGCCTGTCATTCCATCGATGGTTCGAAGGGGCATGGTCCGTCCTTGAAGGGGCTGTTCGGCTCCAAACGAGAGGTGGTGGGACAGGGAATGGTTTTGGCAAATGATGATTACCTGCGGGAGTCGATTTCCGATCCAAATGCAAAGACTGCAAAGGGATTTCCGCCGGGCTACATGCCGCCTTATCAACTGAAAAAAGAGGAAGTTGAATCTCTTGTTCTCTATATCCAATCACTTGCAAAATGAAGACTCTTTATCTTGCTCTCTTGTGCGCCGGTCCGTTGATGGCGGCACCTTATCAAGTTGACGACATCAAGTTCCCAAAGGGCGTTCCCGCTGAAGTGGGAGCCATTGACTTCGCGCCGGATGGCACGCTTTTCGCAGTCTTGCGCCGGGGTGATGTCATGCGGGCTAAGCCTCAGGCCGATCCCGGCAAGTGGGACTGGGAGTTGTTTGCGACGGGCTTTCACAATGGTTGTGGTATTGATGCGGTCTCCCGTCATCAGGTCCGGGTCACCCAAATGGCTGACTTTACGGAAGCCACCGATACCGATCAGGACGGGAAAGCCGACAAGTATCGCATCTTTGCCTCCGGTTGGGGACTGTCGGGCAACTACCACGAAACCAATACCATCGCGGATGATGGCAAGGGCGGGTACTACATCGCGATCGGAACGGCATCCCACAACGGCCCCACCGCGGAATTCACCCTGGGTGAGTATTCGAAGTTCGGAAGGCGGGGGCGGAATTTTGCCTCGGTGAAATGGCGGGGCTGCACCTTGCATTGTGATGCCGAAGGAAAGCTCACTCCGTTTTGTTACGGCTTCCGCATGCACAACGGGATTCATCTTGCCCCCGACGGCAATCTTTGGTGTGGAGACAATCAAGGGGACTGGCGGGCGACGACGCCCCTCTATCATTTGGAAGAGGGAAACTTTTACGGACACCCAAGTGCCTTGGTTTGGGACGAGCGTTGGACGAAGGACAAGGATCCGTTGGCCTTTTACCGGGCGGACCTCGAAGCGTACAATAAAGATCGTACTTGGCCAGCGGTGCAGCTTCCTCACGAGGAAATGAATCGCTCGGCGGGTGAGCCTTTTGTCATTCCCGAGAACTTCCCGCATTTTCCCGGACAAATGCTTTTGCCCGACAATAACAGTAGGCGGATTTCCCGGGTCATGCTGGAGAAGGTGAATGGAGAATTTCAAGGGGCCTGCACCCATTTCCTCAATGGCGGTGGGCTGCGCAGCGGAAATCATCGCATTCGTTTCAGCCCCGATCAGCAACAAATCTACGTGGGCCAAACGGTGCGCGGATGGGGAAGGGAAGCCGAAGGGCTTCAGCGGATCTCGGTGACCGAAGCGGCAGAACCCTTCGATATTACTTCTTTCAATATCAAGCCGAATGGATTTCGCCTGACCTTTACCCGTGAGCTGGCGAAGGATCTCTCGGAAAAGGATCTCCGTTTCCAATCATTCACCTATCAGTCGAAGTGGACTTATGGTTCGCCACAGGAGGACAAGAAGGAGCACAAGGTTGAGGGGATCAAGCAACTCGATGGAAAGACCGTCGAGATCGCCCTTGCCAACTTCGTAGCCGGGCGCGTTTACCAGCTCGATCTTGAGAAGCTGAAATCAAAAGATGGAGATGAGATTCAAAACCGTCTCTTTTATTACACCGCAAATTCCGTTCCCGAGTAACTTGGGGTTGAGGTGATTTGCGCTATCGCTGCCAGCAGTTCGAACTGGTTTCGAGACCAGCGACTGAGAAGGAACGCTGTGATTGAGGAAAGTCATCACGTTCCCTCTTTCCATTTTGGCAAAGCCATTGGGAAACCGGTCTAACGGCCGGAGGGATGCAAATCGCTGCCTCGTTGGCTTTTGCGCAGAATCAAGGCTCGTTCTGCTTCGTTGGCTCGAATTTGCCGAAGTAAGGTATCGAGTCCGGCGTCGCCTCTCTGGTAACGGGCGGCCTCGGCCATGCGGAGAAACTCTCGCTCCTGTTCGTTAGGGGAAAAGGAGCGCCGGACGAGTGAGGCGTAGGCGCCACGGTTTGCCGGGGTGTCGGCTCCACGGAGGACATTTTTCCGCTCGCTCTCCGGCAAGGCTTCGAGTCGGGCGACGGGTCGGTCCTCGCCCATATTCAGCAAGGTGCGAATCATCTCTCGCTCGAACCGAATTCGGGTTTGCGAGATTCCTCCCCGGCTATTGTTGCCAAAAGTCCCGGCGCTGATTTGACGGTCGAGCCAGATCTCGGCCTTGATGGGGAACTTTTTCGACCAGTCGCGAAAGCCCGCCAAGAGCAGGGAAGTGGTTTGATTTTGCGTCTGCCCCAGATGAGCAGAGAGAGCCTCGAGGGCGATTTCTGGATTTTTTCTCACCAAAGATCCGGTGATCTGAAATCCGAGTCGCTGGCGGATATCCTCCGGCATGTCTTCGGAGGCGATCTTATCGCGAAGCTCCAACAGTTCCGGGGCGCCCAGGTCGTTGATCTCGTTCATGAAGCGACCAAAGGCACTCGTTTCATCAATTCGACCGGAGAGCGAGTGGTTCGAAAGTCCTTTGATAATTTCCTGCCAATCAAAGCTGGGCATCTGGCTGGACGGATTCAGGGAGCGAGCCTCGGACTGGGGCTCTGAATGACTCTCATTGCTGCCGCGGAAAACCGATATGGCGAAGTAAGCGAGTAAGACCAAGGGCGGAATGAGAAGGAGTGCTTTCTTGGTCATTGGGATGGGAGACTTTGGACCTGGAAGGTCTGATCACGGTTCGCTACTGGACCTTCACCCGCAGATACAAATTGGCGTTTGCTCCCGGCGGGCGGGTGAACCGGTATTCCTGCACCGCGCCGTCATTAGTAAGCAGGGTTGGGGTGCCGCTGGACGGAATCCACGTTTCGAGGTCGGTGCTCTCCTGAACGGTGATGGTGAGATCGGTCGCGGCTACGGACTTGCGGTAGGTGATGCTGAAGAACGATGCCGTGTCGTCGATAGCGGGCAGGATTTCGGGATCTGCAAAACCGGGATCGCCATCGAAAGCCCGCTCCAGTAAATTCACGATACCATCGCCATCCGGGTCGGCGTCGTCGGCGGCAAGGCCAGAGTTCGAAGCTGTCCCGAAATGCTCCAGTCGCCATTCTTGGGCAGGAGTGAGGGGCACGGATTGGAGGAATTGCGAGGGCTGGAGGTCACCCTGGGTGAAGCGGATGTCATCGAGGTAGCCGAAGAATCGATCGGTATGGCCGCCATTTTAGAGGCCGCGCGCGAAGCTGAAAACGCCGGCGTCCCAATCGCCGCCATCGCCCGCTCCGGTGGAAATCGCAGGGTCGGAGCTACTGGAAATATCGAGTGTGCCGAGCAGGGTGTAGGCGGTGTCACCGTCGGTGATGTTTTTCAAGTAGAGCGAGAGGGTGCTGCCATCGGAGGTCGCGGCCACGGCCTGCCATTTGGCATCTTCTACGGCATTTGCGGTTGAAGTAAGGTCCCAGTTAGTGCCCGCGGCATCGTTAAACATGATGCGCAGTTGGCCTGTGGGAGTTATTCCGAAATAAAGGGAGGCGAGAGCGGGGTCGGCGCCGGCGGCACCTTGGCTGTCTCGCCCAATGAAGGTCTGGAAGCCGTTGGTGGCGTCGTCAGGTCGGATGACGGCCTCGATGGTCCAGGCACGAGGGCTCCATTGGGTGAGTGAGGTGCCGATGGCGGAGAAGACGGGGAAGCCGTTGCCGTTTTGGAGGCTGAGGGTGTTGGCGGCTCCGGTCTGCGGGGTGGTGGTCGAAGGGACGAGGGAGCGGTAGAAGTGCCAGTTGTTGTCCCAGGCAGAAAGGTGGTTCCCGTTGCCCGAGATGTCGGTGATGCTGCCATCGTATTGCCCGGCATTGGCGGGGGCGTAAGGCACGGCGGCATTTGTGGAGCCTTCCTCGAAGTTCCAGTGGCCGATGGTGCCGAAGACGGGAATGGTGATGCGGGCGTCGGAAGTGGCTCCCGAGGGATCGGTCACGCGGACGACGAGCGGGTCATCATAGCCGGGGGCGAAATTAGGTGTGCCGGAGAGGCTGCCATTGGCGGAGACGGTTAGCCAGGAGGGGCCGGCCAGCTTGATGAAGTTGAGGGCGGTGTCATCGGCATCGGTGACGTGGGAGGCGAGGGAGTGGCCGGTGTAGGAAACTTGAGCAGTGGATGGAGGCAGGGTGATGGAGGAGGAAGTGAATTGCGGAGCCTGATTGGTGCTTTGTCCCCAGAGATCCCAGATGTCCGACCCGTCGAGGGCGGTGGCGTGGACCTGGAAGTCATCGATGCGACCGTCGAAGAGCGGATCGGGATACTGGCTTTTGCCAACATAGTTGTTGGTGGGTCGCAGGAAGTCGGAGGGGGCATGCGTGATGCCGAAAGTAGTGCCCACGGGTCGGCCGTCGCGGTAGAGGATCATGGTATCGCCATTGATGACGGCGGTCAGGTGCACCCAGGTGCCGGTGGGCAGGGCGGTGGTTCCCACCACGTATTCCTGGTCCTTGCCATTGATGGAATCGCGGAGGGCGAGCCGCATGTCGCCGCCGCCGGAGCGGGGGGTGAGGAAGAGGTATTGGTAAGTGTTGCTGCCGAAGTCGAACACGCGCTGCCAGTCGCCGCCGCCATCCCAGTTCACTTACATCGAGATGGTGAGGTTGCGCAGGCGGCTGACGTCGTCAGGGAGATCGACGTAGTCGTCCGAGCCATCGAGGTTGATGGCGAGGCCGGACTTACCGGTGGCGTAAGTGGGCGAGCCGGCCGGGACTCCGTTGCGGGCGTTGATGTTGTCGATGGTGTTGCCGTTGAAATGCCATTGGCCGGTCCGGGGAGCGGGGTGGACCCAGAGATTACGCCGGCGGCAGGCGAGGGATTCGCCCGCTCCATTGGCGACGCAATGATATTCGCCCTGGTCGGAGGCTTGCGCGTTGGCGATGCGCAGGGTAGCGGTGTTCGCGCCGGAAGTGTCGCCGCCGTTGGTCAGGGCGACTCCGTTTTTATACCACTGGTAGCTGTTGGCGAGGGGTGAGACGACGTGGAATTCGGCCGTTTCGCCAGCGACGACGGCTGCGTTGCGGGCTTCCCTGGTGTAGGAAAGGATGCCCATGTCGGAGCGGATGCCGGCCATGATGCGGGTGTGCCAGAAGCGTTCAATGAAGCCGTCCTCGTTGTCAAAGTTGAACCCGCCGGGCCAGATGGCGTGCCAGTTGTCGCCATGCAGGCCGTCGCCGTAGTCGTTGTAGGTGTCGAATTGGGCCTGATTACCGTATTGTCCGGTCCAGACTCCGCTCGGGATGAGTCCCGCGTAGTTTCCGTGCGTGCCCATGCCAAAGGTGTGGGCAGCCTCATGGAAAACGACACGCTCATTGAAAATAGTCCCGTAGCCCATGTAGCCGTTGATGTTGGCTTCAGCGGTGGGGATGCCGGTATTGTAATAGACATCCCAATGTTTGTTGAAGGAGCCGTGCTTGTTGTAAAAGTCTGCGGCGACCGCGACGGAGTTCGCCAACTGTTGCGTGCTCCCGTTTAAGTTCGGATCGAATTGCAGCGTGTAGGTGATGTCCGCACTCAGAGGGAGAACGGGAAGAAAAAAGGAGAAGAGGAATTTCATCGGGTAGGACCAATCTGGGGCCAGTTGTCTTTCCACGAGAGGGGAGCGAGGGCGAAGAGTGAGGAGCCGCGGTGCGGTTTGCTGTAGTAGTGGTAGGCGAGGAATTCCTGGCCGTTGCGTTTCAGAATCGAGGCGTGGCCGGGGCCAATGCGGTCGCCGTCGGTTTTGAGAATAATGGTGCCGCCGCCGGTTTTGAGATCGTTGCCTTCTTTGTCGAGGTAGGGTCCGGTGATTTTTTTGCTGCGACCGACGCGGATGTCGTAGGTGCTTTCTAGGCCTCGGCAGCAGAGACCGTGGTTGATGAAGAGGTAGTAGAAGTTGCCGTGCTTGTGGATGAAGGGTGCTTCGATTTTGGCGGCCCAGGCGAGTTGCACGGGCTTCTTTTTTGGGTCGAGAAGTTTGCCGGTTTTGGGATCAAGCTGGGCGAGGTAGAGGCCGTTCCAGAACGATCCCCAGGACATCCAGAGGGAGCCGTCGTCGTCGCGGAAAATGGCGGGATCGATGGCGTTGAAAGGTGACCGTTCGTTGGAGGTGACAACGGGGCCGTGATCTTTCCATCCCCAATCGGGTGAGTCGGGATCGAGGGTTTTTCCGGTGGCGAGGCCGATGGCGGAGGTTTGTTTGCCGAAGGAGGAAACAGAGTAGTAAAGGTAGTAGGTGTCCTTGAGCTTGATGACATCGGGAGCCCAAAGGTGACCGCGGTTGGCGGGGACTTTATCTTTGTGCCAAGCGGGAGTTTTTTCGCGTTCGAAGATCCGCCCGGTACGGAGCCAGCGGCCATCGGGTTGTTCTTGAATCAGGGAGATGCCGTGCCCGGTGCTGAAGAAATAGTAGTTCTCGCCTTCGCACAGGACAGTGGAGGGGTCGTGAATGAGTTCAGGGTTACGACGACGTTGCTCCTGGGCGAGCAGCGAAGAATCGAAGGTGAATAGGAGAGTGAGGAAAAGAGGGCATGACCCTGGAAGAAGTGACCTCATCGTGATTAGGCACCGAAAGTGGTGAGTTCCTTAATCCGGGAATTGACGATGACCAGACCGTCGTAAATCAACTGATCGTAGGTTCTTCCTTTCGTGGTATCAACGCCGTGACCTTCGACAGCATCGCGGAGTGGTTGCAGACCTTCGTCGGTGTGGTCGAACGCTTCCACGATCACCGTTTCGAGTTTGCCGGTTTCAAGGCAGGTAGTGAGCAGTGCGTTGATCCATCCTTCATCGGTGGTGAGGCAGCCGCGTGTGGTCTTTGAGGAGGCATGGAAAGCCCCGAGTGCATCGGCCAGTGCGATCTCTCGAATCACCGACTGGTTTTCCTCCACCGTCATGCCCGAGTCACCACAATGGGAGGCATCAACCAGGACCCGGAAGAAGTTGGTCCCGATGGACTGATTGAGTTTTTGAACGACATCCCACGAGCGGCGGATGTTGGTAAAAGTGGAAAATTCCACGGGGCGGAGAAATTCCAGATTCCACGACTTAATGGCCGAATTGGCGAGATTGGCTTCGCGGTAGAGACGTTGGTGGACTTTGACCAACTGGGCGACGGCGGCGGCGTATTCCTCGCCGGTTTTTTCCGGGGCATGATCCATCCAGGGCTCGAAGGTGGTCGAGGTGATATACTCGACCTTGAGGCTTTTGGCGATGTTGAGGATGCCGGTGGCGATTTCGACGAATTGATCTTCCTCCCCGGGTAGCATCGGGTTGGCTCCGTTGACCATGATGATGACCTCTGGTATGAGGCCCATTTCTTTGATCCCCACAAGCATTTCACGAACGTCGTCTTCCCTTGTGCCCGAGAAGACGAAGGTTGGAATCACCGATAACTCAAGTGGTGAATCTTGATTGAGGGCATCAAGTGCCGCCAGGAGTTTAAGGCGGCCGTCCGGATGACGGGGCATCCTGCCCTCGTCATCGGGCGCGAGAGTGGTCGCAAACTGGAAATGAGCAGGGCAAACCCCGAGGCGGATGGATCCGGGGGATAAGGTCGCTGAAGACGATGAAGGCATACAACGTAAACGGGATTTGAGGACTACGATGATGGGAGTGGGGGACAAAGCAAGCGCACTTCTTGGATGAGCTTGGAGATAACCTGCATTGATCCGGATTCGTCGTGGAATTGTAGTTTCGGGGAGGCGAAAGGAATAATCGTGTCGAATTCTCCGTAGCGAGTCCGATGAAACAGAAGTTGTATGGGTTTTTGCTGATGGCCTTGTTGCCTGCCCATGGGGAATCACGGCGCAGTGTCGTTGCGGTTCCGGCGGACAAAGAGAAGGTGCTGGTCAGTTGGCGGTTGCTTGAGAAGGGGGAGAAGTTCGACGTGTATCGTCGGCGAGGCGATCAGTTGGAACTGGTGAAGAAGGACTTTTCTGGGACCAGTTTTTTGGATGAGGCGGGGGCCAGCGGGTATGAAATCAGGAAGCGTGGCGAAGAGAAAGGTGTGCAGGCCAACGTTTTGGAAAACAACTTTCTGGAGATTCCAATCAGCCCGCCCAAGGGGTATCGGGCGGGCGACTGCTCCGCCGGAGATCTCGATGGCGACGGAGAATGGGAACTTGTCGTCCACATGGTCGGGAAGGGGCATGACAACAGCCACTCGGGATTGACCACTCCACCCATCCTTGACGGTTATGATCGGGATGGCACGAGGTTGTGGCGAATCAATCTGGGGAAGAATATCCGGGAAGGGGAGCATTATACCCAGTTCATGGTTTATGATTTGGACGGCGACGGGTACGCCGAGGTGGCATGCAAGACCGCGGACGGGAGCGTCGATGGAAAAGGGGTGGTGATTGGAGATGCCTCTGCCGATTGGGTGGAGCGCAATGAGCGCAGTAAGAGGTTTGGCCGCGTTCTGAGAGGCCCGGAATATCTGACGGTTTTTGACGGGAGGAACGGGGCGGCTTTGAAAACCGTGGATTACTTTCCAGGGAGAGCACCCATTGACGGTTGGGGTGGTCGGGGAGGAAACGGTGGGAACGATTCGTATGGAAATCGTTGTGATCGTTTCCTGGCTTGTGTCGCCTATCTTAACGGGAAAAAGCCAAGCCTGGTGATGTGCCGGGGTGTCTATGGTCGCACCGTCCTGACTGCGTGGGATTGGCGGGATGGGAAGCTCACTCAGCGTTGGGTTTTTGATTCAAAGAATCCCGGGAACGAGTTTTCCGGAATGGGTGGTCACTCCCTGGCAGTCGCCGACGTTGATCAGGACGGGCGCGATGAAATCGTTTATCAGGCAATGGTGGTGGATGACGATGGAGAGGGTTTGTTTTCCACCGGACGACGTCATGGAGACACCCTGACGGTGGGAGATCTTGACCCGGACCGGGACGGAATGGAGTTGTATCTGGTCACCGAGAATGAGGGCAAAACGGTTGCATGGCAGACTGCTGGAGCCGGCTTGCATTGTGCGAAGACCGGAGAGGCGATCTGGACTCACAGTCCGGGAAAAGATCTAAGGAACCTCTGATTAATCGCCAAGCGTATTTGATTTCGTTAGACTCTGGGGCATGAGCCAGATGAGTTTTGCCGAGATTGATTTTGGGAGCCATCGGAAGGTGACGCGCAGAGCCAAGTTTCTCGAGGAAATGGAAAGGGCTCTTCCTTGGGATCAGCTCATTGGACTCATCAAA
>JASFWU010000313.1:0-3715 GCA_050049035.1 Akkermansiaceae bacterium
TTCCGCCTGCTCGAAGATATTTACCAGTGCTGACAACAGCGTTGCGAGGATATTCAATATCAGCTAGACTGTGGTGATGACGTTTGAGAGCTTTTTGCAATCGACTGACGAAGAATCCCCCCCGAGTGATCTCAGCCCCGAGTTGCTCTCGCTTTGGTATACCAAGGCTGGGAGGTGGGAAGAGGCTCACAATATAGCGCAGGACATTCCTTCCAAGATGGGGTCCTGGATCCACGGGCTCCTGCATGCGATCGAGGGAGATTTTGGCAATTCCGGATATTGGTATCACCGCGCCGGTGAGCCTCCGATTTCCAGGGAACAAATCGACGACGATTGGGAGCGAATTTCCCGTGAACTGCTTGGGGGCGGAAAGGTATAAGGAATTTCCGGTCGAGACGTTTCAGATACGATCATGCAGCTTCCTGAACTCGCTGGCTACCATTATGAGGATCTTCTCGGAGAGGATTCTTTCGGGTGGAGTTATGCCGCGACGGATCAAGAGGGTGGGCGCCGGGTCATCAAGGTGCTCAAGGCCCAGTCCACGAGTCCTCATCTGCTCGTCCAGTACTTTCAGGTTCTTTCGGACCCAACATCTCGAATCGAGGGGGCGGCACCCGTCTACGACTACCGAGTCGGCGATGAGTTTTCGCCGTCGGTTTATTCGATGCCCTATTACGGATGGAAGAGCAAGAAGACCGGCGAGTGGCAGCTTACCTCCTTGAAGCGTTTGAGGCGGTATCTTCCTCCCGAGTCATCGCTTGGGGTGATCCAGAATCTCGCTCGCAGTCTCAGTAGTGTTCACCGAGAAGGCTATTTTCATGGGGGGCTTAAACCGGGCAGCCTGTTTCTCGAAGCCGACGAGGATGGGGGGCAGCAGGTTTCGATCGGAGATTTTGGCCAGGTTTTCATGGGCGGGCTTCAGTATCTCCGCGGCGGCGATCTCCTCTTTTTTGCCAGTCCTGAACAGCTGGCCACGGGAGATTTCTCCGAGGGCAGGGGATTTCGCTGGGATATCTATTCGTTTGGAGTCATCGCGTTCCAGTTGCTGACTGGGCATCTCCCTCGGCTCGAGCTGTTGTGGCAGCAATGTGCGGAGCGCCCGACCGCGTTGCGGTCTTCTGCTGCCATTGCTTTCAGTGAACTGACTTCGCTGACGGAGCACTTTGTCACCCAGTTGGAACTCGAGAAACCAGTTGAATGGCCGGATGAGGCAGAATTCATCGAGCCGGGATTGCGGAGCCTGGTCGAGCAATGTCTTGAATTCGATCCAGAATCACGCCCTGGCTCGATGATCGAGGTCGAAGAAGCGCTCGAGAGGGCGATCCGCACCTCGCGGAAGAAGGAGAGTAAGAAGCGAAAATCGGAGAAGCGAAAGATCGTCCCGGTGCCGGCTCTCGCGGAAGATGAGGCCCCGGTGAAAGCCGAGGCTGAACCTTCTGAAGAGGTGGCAGAACTTGCTCCGGTTGTAGAAAAGGTCTCTTCTCCGGAAATTTCCGATCCGTCGGATCCTGTTGATCCTGGAGATGTTTTCGAATTGGATCCGCTCGATGAATTCGATTTTGAAGAAGGGGAAGAGATCCAGGGGAGGGAGAGGGCCATTCCTCTCCAAGCGAGAGGTCGTTCCAACGGGAGAACGGGATCGATGCTCTCCTCGAGACCTGTTCTTCTCTGGCAGATTGCCGCCTTGCTTTGTCTGCTTTCCCTGATCCCGGTTTCCATCTTCGGATTGAAAAACTACTTCGAACTTCGCGAAGTGCGAAATGAACTGACTGCAGAGGCGGCGGAGTTGCAGGCCAGTGTGGAGCAGCAGGCCGACGCCTATCGCCGGGCAATGACGGAGAAGCAGAAAAGCTCGGAGCAGCTGAGTTCGAAGTTGAACAATGTCGAGGCTACCAAGAGTCAGCTCGAGGGAGAAGCCAAGTTGGCGAGGCAGATTGTGCGGCAGACCCAGGACAATGGGGATGAGTTTTTCCGGCTTGTCCTCGAGAATGATGATACGGACGTCCCCGGTTTCCGGGAGGCGAGATCTTCCGCGCTGATCAAGGCCCAGCGACACTACGAGCGTTTGATCGAAGTCTACGGCGACGCCCCGGATTTCATCATATCGACGGCGAACGCGTTTTTCTTTCTCGGTCGGATCTACCAGGAGATGGGCGAGTTTGGGAAGTCTCTCGCATCGTTCGGCGAAGCGGAGCGTCGATATGGCGTGCTCCTGGAAGATGAGGTGACGACCGATGTTTCCTTTGTCAAGAATCTCGCGATCGCCAAAGCGTCGTTGGGAGAGCTATCGATGAAAAACACGGAGCATGCCATTGCGAGGCATTACTTCACCGAGTCCTCTCGCTACTGGGCGGATGTTCGATCGTCTTCGTCCGCCGATGCGCTCGAGGCGAGCACCAGTATCCATCAGAATTCCCTGGAGATCGTCGAGTGCGAGCTTGCCATCGACCGGCTCGATGCGGCACTCGACGGAGCAAGGTCGGTGGGGATCCAGCTCCTCAAGCTGCAGGATGACCATCCCGAAGACCCTTCCGTCATCGGAACGTTGGCGAGGTCGTTTGCCTTGACTGGTCGAATCCTGGAGGCTCGTGGGCAGCTCGATCTCGCGAAAGAGGCTTACACCCAGTCGAGTGACCTCTATGGAAAAGCGGTGACCCTGAATGCGGCCTCCGACAGTTATCAACTGGGGCTGGGGAACAGTTTCGCTCGGCTTGGTTTGCTGAACAATGACATCGAAAAGCTGGAGGCGGCCGTTGGGGTGCTCTCGAAGGTGGTGGCTCGGAATCCTTTCGAATCTCAATACCAGAAAACGATCGCGGATGTCTACGGAGTCCTCGCGAAGAACCAACGAGATGGGGGGCGTTCCGAGAACGCGATTCGCCTGGAGCAGGAAGCCATCGGAATCCTGCAGCCCATCATCCGGGAGAATAAGGGCAAGGTCCCCTCGGATGTCCTCTATTCCTATTCGCAACGGCTTGCCCATCTTGCGGAGTTGCTCGGCGATGGGGGAGCCTTCGATGAATCTCGGGGCCCCCTGGAGGAAGCCATTGCCGTGCTCGAGTTGATCTCGAAAGAAAACATGATGATTTCTCAGTATCAGCGAGCGCTGGCTAGAGCCCGTGGCTTGGCCGGATTCGCCTGTATCGAGTCGGGCAAAGAGTCGGAAGCCAAGGAGCATCTCGAACTCGCCAGGTTGAGCTGGCAGACCTACATGGAAGGCAATCCGGACGACCCCGATGCCGAGCAGGCGGTGAAGTGGACTGCGGATCAGCTGAAGCGCCTGCAATGAGCCTGCCAGGAGGCATCTTTTCTCTTTGACTTCGAGAGACCCGCAGGTTGGTTGGCGGCCACATGATCGAAGTAGTCAAAGAGATTGCCCTAGAGGCGGGTGCCGCCGTCCTCGAAGTCTATGGAACGGAGTTCGGGGTCGAGACGAAGGAAGATTCCTCCCCCCTGACGGAGGCCGATCGTCGGTCCAATGCGGTCATCGAAAGGGGACTCCAGAATTCCTTCCCGGAGATTCCCATTATTTCCGAGGAGATGAAGGCAACGGAATTCGCAGAGCGGAAGGATTGGGATCAATTCTGGCTCGTCGATCCGCTCGACGGCACCAAGGAGTTTGTAAAACGAAACGGCGAGTTCACCGTCAACATTGCGCTGATTCGAAAAGGGCAGCCTGTTCTCGGAGTCGTGTTCCAACCGGTCGGTGAACACC
>JASFWU010000264.1:0-4270 GCA_050049035.1 Akkermansiaceae bacterium
TGAGAATGGCGGCCACATTGGGAATGGTGAAGCCGTTTCGTTTTGGGCATGGAGTCGTCATGGTTTTCTATTGTTGGTTGCCGCCAGAAATCTGCTCCGGGTGAATGGTTGAAGCAAGCCTGCGCATGCGAATGATTCTCTTGTTAACTCATAGGATTCGATTTTCGCGGACAGAAAAGCCGGATCACTTTACAACCCCCGAGTTATCAGGGTTCCCGCTGATCGGGTCTTGCCACACGGAACCGATCACATCTAGCCTGACAAATGCTTCGGATCGTTAGCTTCTTTCTGATTCTCCTGGTTGGGACTTTGTCAGGTCAAACTCCTGTCATCAACAGCTTCACCGTCGACAATCCGGTCATTACGGTGGGAGGATCGACCACCCTGCGTTGGGACGTTTCGTCCTTCGACAGCCTGGCCATCAATGCCACCCCTGTCGAAAATGGAGAGACCTTCACTCTGGTTTCGCCCTTCACCACCACCACCTATTCCCTGACTGCCACCAACGCGTCCGGCTCTGTTGACGCCCAGGTCACCGTCGCGGTGCAGGATGCCCCCGGTTTCATTCCAGCCACCGGGCGCTTTATCGAAGTGGTCAAGAACACCCCGTCCAACACCCGGCTTCACATTTCTGAAATCGAAGCCTTCTCGCCCGGCACAAATCCGGATGAAGCCGACGGAGACCGGACCAGCAGCAATGACCTGGTTCAAGCCGGCACACCCTCGACCGAAACTCCTCCGACAACCACTACTCTGGAACATGGATCACCGGCTTCGGTTTATGATGGAGACCTCGAATCGGGAGCTGCCGTTTGGTCAACTTTGTCAGGCCAGGCTTCCCTACCCCGCTATATGCTCGACCTCGGTCGCACGGAGGACATTGGATCCGTCCGCATCTTCGGTCGCGCCGACACCTGCTGTGGGGACCGACTCGAGAATTTCACCGTCAACATCCTCGCCGATAACGGAAGCGGACTCCCCGGCGATCTCGTCAGCACCGTCAACTTCCCCGGGACTGCTCCTTCCGCGTCGAGTGGATTTGTCGAACTCGACATGTCCACCCCCGATCCCGGCATCAGTTCCTTCTCAGCGGACCAAACCTTCATTCCCCAGGGAGTCCCGATCACGCTTTCCTGGAAGGTCAATCTGGACACTACCTCTGTCGTCATTGACCAGGGGGTGGGCGATGTCACCCATCTTACCGATGCCTCCGGCGAAGGGTCCTACACCATCAATCCCGGACCCAATCAAAACACCACCTACCTTCTCACCGCCACCCGCCCCGCTGGAATCAGCGCCGCTGCGGTTCAAGTCGAAGTCACCGATCAACCGGTGATCTTCTCTTTCACCACCACCGATTCCCTCATCGCACCGGGGACTGCGGTGACCCTGGAATGGGACATCGTCAATGTGCTCTCGGTCGATCTCAATGGAACTGATGTCACGGGACAAACCAGCCTCGTCGTTTCCCCCACCACGAACACCACCTACACCCTCACGGCAACCAACGCCAATGGAGTCACCTCGGACGAAGTCCGCGTCAGGGTGGTTCTTCCCGGCGAGCCCATCATTTCCGAATTCCAGGCGAGCAACGAGAACACTCTCCTCGATGAAGATGGAAACGCCTCTGATTGGATTGAAATCCACAACCCCGGAACCCAGGTCGTTGCTCTCAACGGTTACCACCTCACCGATGAGGCCTTGAACCCCACCCGATGGACTCTTCCCGACGTCACCCTGAACCCCGGGGAATACCTCATCGTCTTCGCCAGTGGAAAAGACCGGGCGACCGCAGGTTCGGAACTGCACACCAATTTCAGCCTGAATGCCAACGGAGAATACCTCGCCCTTGTGAAACCGGATGGCTTCACCGTGGTGACCGAGTTCAGCCCGGTGTTTCCGGAGCAGCAGCTTGATGTTTCCTATGGATTCGATCCCGTGGCAGCGGAAGACGGATACTTCACCACCCCCACTCCCGGCGCCGTCAATTCCGCGAGCTTCACTGACTTCGTCGCCGATACCTCCTTCTCACTGGATCGCGGATTCTACACCTCTCCCATCAACGTGGAAATCACTTCCGCCACTCCGGGCGCAGTCATCCGCTACACCATCGATGGCTCCAAACCAACCGAGGCCACCGGATTGGTCTACACAGCCCCTGTTCAGATTTCAGAAACCACCGTCCTCCGCGCGGCGGCTTTCAAGACGGGTTATGTGCCCACCAACGTTGACACCCAGACCTACCTTTTCACCTCCGACATCATCGCCCACCCCAACATGAGGACCAGTGTCACACAGGACCCGGTCTACGGGCCTCAAATGGACGAATCCTTGAAATCCATCCCCTCGATCTCCCTCGTCTTCCCCGGAGAGGTTGACCGAACAGAAAAGGAAACCTCCATCGAATTCATCAACTTCGAGGGAGGCCACACCCAGCTCAGCGCCGGGATGGAACGCTACGGGGGTTACGTCACCAACTTCGCCAAGAGAAGTATCCGCATCAACTTCCGCAAATCCTATGGCGCCGGCAAGCTCGACTTCCCCGTCTTCGACGGACATGACTACCCCATTGATCCTGCCGGTCAATTCGACGCCATCGAACTCCGGGCCGGAAACCACGACATGTCCGCTCGCGGTGCCTACCTCTCCAACCGTTTCGTTGACGATGCCATGATGGACATGGGGCAAATCGCTCCCCACGGTCGCTTCGTCCATGTCTACCTCAACGGGCTCTACTGGGGTCAGTATCATCTACGCGAACGATGGAACGCAGCCATGCTTTCGGAATACTTCGGCGGAGAAAAGGCGGACTACGAAGCCATCAATGCCAACAATACCGGCAATCAATTCCTGACCGGCACTCCCTACGACGGCGATGGCACCTACTGGAATGAAACCCAGACCCTCCTGAATTCAGCCACTCCTTTTGCTTCGGCCCAGTCCCATCTCGACATGACCAACATGATCGACTTCACCCTTCTCTGGGTCAGCGGCAATGCCGAAAGCGAATTCCGCAGCGCCGGTTCGGTTCTCCTCGGTGTGCCCTTCAAATTCTTCATGAAGGACGGCGACGGATACCTCCGCAACCCGGGACATGCCGCCGACCACAACGGCCCGCTCAACGCCATGTCCAAACTTCGGGCTGAAGGTGATCCCGAATACACCAACCTCGTCGCCGACCGCATCCACAAACACTTCTTCAACGATGGTGCTTTTACCCCGGCAAAAAACATCGAGCGCCTGCAGGACCGCGTGAATGAAACACAGCTCAGCTTCCTTTCTGAATCCGCGCGCTGGAACTATCGCACCCCGTCATCATGGCAGTCGTATCAGGACAATCTCATCAACAATGATTTCCCGAATCGCACCGCCACCATGATTTCCCGGTTCCGCACCGCCGGGATGTATCCAACCCTGGACGCTCCCGTTTTCAGTCAACACGGAGGTGCCGTTGTCTCCGGATTCCAGTTGGCCATGACCGGCACCGGGGGCACGATTTACTACACGACCGACGGCTCCGATCCGCGGGAACCTGCGGACCCTGTTTTGGTGGATCCCCCGGTCAAGCTGGTTTCGGGTTCCGGTGCCAAGACTGTCCATATTCCCGTCAACGCGACCGACCAACTCACCGACGGTTCGGGTAACGACTGGCAGGATGCCGGGTTCAATGACAGCACCTGGATTTCGGGAACAGACGGCGTGGGATATGAAAACAGCAATGGCTACCAATCTCATTTCTCCATCGACGTCCAAGCCCAGATGAGCGGACAAAGAACATCCTGCCTCATCCGCATTCCTTTCACCCCGGCGGCAGGATCGCTTGACGGCAAGACTGCAGCCACCCTTCGCATGAAGTACGACGATGGCTACATCGCCTACCTCAACGGGGTTGAAATCGATCGCAAAAACTTCACCGGAACTCCCGATGGAAATTCCAACGCCACTACCCAGCACAACGATGGGCAGGCCGTGGTCTATCAGTCGGTCGATGTCTCCAGTCACCTCAGTCTGATTCAGGAAAGCCAGGAGAACATTCTCGCCATTCATGGACTGAACATCAGCACCAGCTCCTCTGATTTCCTGATCAATGCCGAGCTTGAAGTGAGTTCTATCCCGGTGGGCGGTGGCAACGGAGGCGCAATCTCCGACACCGCCATTGAATACACGGGAACCCTCCCCATCAGTTCCAATACCACCGTCAAGGCCCGCGTCAGAGATGCCGCCGGTACCTGGTCGGCCCTCACCGAAGCAGTTTTCTTCCCCACTACCG
>JASFWU010000265.1:0-4257 GCA_050049035.1 Akkermansiaceae bacterium
GCTCCAGAGCAAAACCCCTTTCAGGTTGGCACTGCAGGGAAACAGTGAGAAATGGGAGACCTCGAATGTTCCATCCAATTCGAGGTAACAAAGTGGCGCTCCCGAGAGGAATCGAACCTCTATCTAAGGTTTAGGAAACCCTTGTTCTATCCGTTGAACTACGGGAGCGGTCCGGGATCTTTAGCGTGAGGCTTCCCAAAGTGCAAGCGGGCATGAGGGCGCAACCGGCAAAAGGACCGGGAGTTTCGAATAATCCTTGGCTTTTCGGGGAGGTTTCACCCAGCATCCGCGCGGCATGGCAGGATTTTTCAAGAAGCTCTTCAACAAGGTCACCAACAAGGCCGAGATCGATTGGGATGATCTGGAGGCCGATCTCATCGCCGGAGATCTGGGCGTTCGCCTGGCGCTGGAAATCGTGGACGACTTGAAGGATCTGGGACGTAAGATCTCGGCCGATGACGTGGTGGAAACAACCCGCTCCAAATTGGCCGGTCTCTTCCCCGCCGACGCCCCTGCCCTGGAACCCAGAGGCGATGGCAACCCGACGGTCCTTCTCATCGTGGGAGTGAATGGTACCGGCAAGACGACCTCGACAGCCAAACTTGGCAACCTTCTCAAAAGCCAAGGCTATTCCGTCCTGATGGCGGCAGCCGATACTTTCCGGGCGGCCGCGGTCGAGCAATTGGTTCGATGGGGCGAGCGACTCGACCTCCCTGTCGTCACCGGCGCACACGAAGCGGACCCCTCGTCGGTTTGCTACCAGGCCCATCAAAAGGCTCTCAGTGAGAACTACGATTTTCTTCTTTGCGATACTGCGGGACGCCTCCACACGCGAAGCAACCTCATGGATGAGCTCGCCAAAATCAAACGCACCCTTGGCAAACAGGATGACAGCGCTCCTCACGAAACCTTCCTCGTGGTCGATGCCTCGACCGGTGGCAATGCACTGAACCAAGCCAAGGAATTCCAAAAGGCCGTTCCGCTCGACGGCTTGATTCTCACCAAGCTCGATGGTTCGGGCAAAGGCGGAGTGGCAGCGGCCATTCAAAAAGAGTTGTCCATTCCCCCACGCTTCATTGGAACCGGAGAAGAACCCGATCGTTTCGAGCAATTCGAGCGCGATCGCTTTGTAGGGAACATTCTTTAATAACGCTTCCAAAGCTGGCGGCTGAAGAGCACCAAAAAGGCAATATATTCAAGTCGCCCAAGAATCATCATCAGGGCAAACATCAACTTCGCAGTAGTTCCAACCTCGGCGAAGCTCTCGAGATTTCCCATGTCGGCAAGGGCCGGCCCGATGTTCCCCAGACAACTGATCACGGCCGAAAGCGATCCCATGAGGGCTTGTTCGGGTTCCAGAAGCTGAAGAAAGAACGTTCCGGTGATGGCAAAGAATCCGAAAAGGGAGATCACAAGGAAAAGTTGCTCCACCGAATCATCGCCGACCTTGCGGCCATTGAGTTTGATGGGATCGACCAACCTGGGTCGGAAGGTTCGGTGTAAACCCGCCTTCAAGAAACGAATCCAAAGGATGATACGGCTCACCTTGAGCCCCCCTGCCGTGGAACCGGAACATCCGCCAATGACCATCAAAAGAAGGAGAATGCCCACCCCAAGCCGGCTCCATTCGCTGAGGTTTGAACTCACGTAACCCGTACTCGTCACCACCGACACCAGATTGAAGAGAATATCAACGGGGGCCGCTTGATCAAAATCTCCCGCAAAGTGCTGGATCAAGAGAACCAAACTCGCGAAAGCCACCAAGCCGAGGAACCAATAAACCTCCTCGAATCGTTCACGCAGGTTCTTCCGGTTGCGTTTCATCAAGGTCAAATAAAATGGAAAGCTGATCGCACCGAGGATCATGAAGAAGATGAGCCAGAGTTTGCTTCCGGCTCCAAACACAGGAGCACCAACGCTCGCCTCCTCGGTTCCAAATCCCCCGGTTGAAACGGCGGTCAGGGCGTGATTGACAGCCTGAAACGGACTCAGCCCCATCGCCCAAAGTCCGAGGCCGCAGATCATGGTGAAGCCCAAATAAAGGACCCAGAGACGCCTCATGGTCTGTCGCAGGCTGGCGATATCCGTGTTGGAAAGGGATGACTCCGCCCCGATGAGGGTTTTGCTACTCGAGGTCATCCCCGAAAGCACCACCACAAACATCGCAAGGATTCCCATTCCCCCGACCCACTGGGTAAAGGAACGCCACATGAGGATGGACTGCGGGAGACTTCCCAGATCGACAAAGATGGAAGACCCCGTGGTGGTGAGACCCGAGACTCCCTCGAAAAAGGCGAAGTCCAAGGGAACTCCGGGGTCACAGAAGTAATATGGCAAGGCAGCGACGGCACTACAGGCAAACCATCCCGTTCCCACCAGGGCCATGGCTTCGCGGCGTCGCATCGCGAGGGGACGCTTTTGCTTCTTTCCGATCATAACCCCCCAACCCCAAATGGCGGCTCCTGCAACCACCGCAATGGTGAGGGAAATGGCCCAACCCGTCAGGTCCAGACCAGTCTGATGCTGGTCGCCGGCAGGCACGATTGCCGAGAGGCCGACCGAAACGGCCATCGCCACTCCGATCAAAAGGACCATGGTCCCCAGCGAGCGTAGAAAAACACAGGTATTCACAACCAGTCGGTTTCGGGCAGCCTTCCGAGGAAGAATCCCGGAAAGAAAATAGCGTCCCGACAGTAATTCTCCACACTAAAAACTCCGGCCTCGACGAAGGCCCTCTCAACTCACAACTTCCATCCATGACTCACAAAGCGCTCTGTCTGTCCCTCTTGCTCACCCCGGTCGTCTCCGGAAAACAGGTCGACCTGGTCAAGCTCGGCAAACAAACCTTTGACGCAGTCGGTTGCGCCGAATGCCATGCCGTTGCCAAAGATGACGATTCGGTTAAGACAGGTCCCGCGCTTTATGGTCTTTTCAAGACCACCCCTCGCGAGCGGTCGGTCATCGAGGCTGCCGAGGAACACAAGGTTACCCTCAAGGCCGACCTCGACTACTTTAAGAAGTCGATCCGCAAGCCTACCACCGAAATGGCGATCGCTGAGACCGGGCCGACCAAAGGAACTCCGTATTTGCCGGTCATGCCGGCCTATCCCGAGACCTTTCTTGGAGAGCAAAAGGCGATGGCGATTTTCCACTATCTCCGCACTCTGAACGATGGAAAGGACGCCGGCCCTTCAAAGGTCATGGCCGAACTCCAGGAAGGCACGGTCGAGAAGGACATTCACCAAAACTCGAAGGAGATCCTCGTGACCGACCGCACCCGGATCTACCGCGCACGCGTGCAGGGCAACTCGGCGCGGGCGGTTTATGTCGGCCTCCCCAGCGGACTCAATTACTCCTTCGACCCCCGTACCCTTACCATCACCAAAGCATGGTGGGGCGGATTCCTCAACATCACCGGGGAATGCGACGGACGGGGACGCGGACTCACCAAGATGGGATATCAGGCGCAGGAAGTCACTCTGGCCAACGCACCCAAAATCAACAAGCGGGAGGTCGACCTTTCCTTCAAATCCCCTCTCATCGGAGACACCGCAACCATCGCCAAAAACCTCCATGGTGACGAAGACTTTGCGGATCAACTGAAGAAAGCCAACGCCCGCTTCCTGGGATACTCCTACCCGGAGAAAAAGGACGGTGCTCCGGTGTTCCGATACAAGATTGATAACGACACCTACGCTCTTCGTTTCAATATCGGAGAAGACGGCACCGCGCGTTGGGAGGTTTCCATCAACAAGTCGGAAAAGGTCGCGACCTTGAAGACCGACAAGCCCCAGAATATTTGGCGCCCCAATGCTATCCCCACCACGACCACCCAGCAGGTTGGTCTCACCCCGATTGAGAAGGTCAGGGTGGTTCCCGGTTATCTCGCCGAGCGCGTTCCCGCCCCTACCGATCCTCACGGACGTCCCCAGCTCTTCGAACCGGTCGGCATGGATCTCGACCCTGCCGATGGCTCGATGGTCGTCACCACCCGGACCGCCGGAGCGTGGCGATTCAAGGACAACACGTGGACCATGATCGCCGAGGGCTTCCTCGACTCACTGGGTGTAATCGTCGAGAAAGACCGGCTCATCGTGGGACAAAAGACCGAGCTCACCGAATTACGGGATCTCAACAAGGATGGCTTCTATGAGACTTTTCGTACTTTGAGCGATGATTTCCTCATTACCGAAAACTATCACGAATACCTTCACGGACCGGCCAAGGATGACAAGGGCAACTATTACTTCCTCCTCA
>JASFWU010000266.1:0-4250 GCA_050049035.1 Akkermansiaceae bacterium
ACCGGTGGAGATGCACCCAATGTGACCATTTACTGGGGCGACAATGACGGAGGCACGACACTAGGCAACTGGGACAACTCCATCGATCTCGAACAACAAGGAGGAGTCTTCTCCACCCCTCTCTCAGGATTGAACTCCCTGACCACTTATTTTTTCCGTGCCTTTGCTCAAAATGGAGCGGGTGGAGTCTGGGCGCCTTCCTCGGAAACCTTCACCACTCCAGAAATCAGCGAGCTCATCATCAACGAGTTCATGGCCGCCAACAACGCGGGCGATACCAACAACCCGAACGGGTGGTATCCCATCCCAAATCAAATCATTGGAACAAGCTACGATTGGATTGAAATCCTTAACACCGGAGCAACTCCTCTGGATCTCGGGGGGTGGCATCTGACCGATGATGCAGCCCTCCCCGACAAGTGGACTTTCCCCGCTGGAACGATCATTGCCGGCGGCGGCTACCTGATCGTCTATGCCTCCGGAAACGGGATCCCCGATACCAATGGCAACCTCCAAACCAACTTCCGACTTTCGGCCGGAGGAGAATACCTTGCCCTCGTCAGACCTTCAGGAATTGTCGCCAGCGAGTTTGGCCCCGGGGGCACGGATTACCCGAATCAGGACAACGACGTTTCCTACGGGATCCAACCTCTCAACGGCACTTCGGTTTACTTTGATGTTCCCACACCAGGAGCGGCCAACGATCCCGGAGGAATCGCACGAGTCCGTGACACCAACTTCAGCCCCGACCGTGGATATTACAGCGCGGCGATTGATGTGACCATCACCTCCAACACGCTTGGAGCGTCAATCTACTACAGCACCGACGGGACTAATCCGATCGATGGCAGCGGCAATCCCACCCCAAGCGCGACCCTTTACACCGGCCCTGTGGCCATCACCCAAACGACCACCTTGAAGGCCGCGGCGGTCAAGGCTGGTTTGGCTCCCACCAATGTTGATTGTCAGACCTACTTCCTGTTCGACATCGAGGGTGCAAATGCCAACGGCACGGACACAGCCGGCCTGAATCTTCCATTCCTGCAGCAAGTCCAGCCTGCCGGATGGGGAAACCTCACCTCGGGCGACTACAACATGGACACCCGCGTTTCCCAATCGACCGGTCTTGCCACAAATCTAGACGGAGCAACCACAGCTCAGGCCATGCTTCTTGGATTGCGGGATATCCCCACCATCTCGATCGCCATGGACCGCGCGGACTTCAGTGGACCAAGCGGGATCTACACCAATTCCCAAAATGAAGGACTGGAGTATCAATGCTCGGCCGAGTTCATTCCGGCAAACAACGACACCCGTGACGATTGGCAGATCAACTGCGGTATCAAGGTTCAGGGAGGAGCAAGTCGTCGTCCGGACCGTTCGCCCAAACACTCCTTGAACTTCCGCTTTCGATCCCAATACGGATCGGGCCGCCTGCGGGAAGCCCTTTTCCCAGGCTCGGATGCCGACAGCTTCAACTCCATCGCCCTTCGTGCGGGTTACAACAATTCATGGATTCACTTTGATGGCAACCAGCGCGCTCGAGCTTCCATGATCCGGGATCAATGGATGCGCGAGTCCCTGCTCGACATGGGACATCCGGCAGCCGGACAAGGGTTCATGGTCCATGTGTTTGTGAATGGCCTCTACTGGGGAGTTCACAATCTTTGCGAGCGACCTGAAGCCTCCCATTACGTCACTTACAATGGTGGAGATGATAACTTGATTGACGCCCGCAATGGCTCCTCGGTGGTTGATGGCACCTCGACTGCATGGAACGCCATTCCCGGAGTCGTGAGCGGAGGCGACTGGAGCAAGATTCAACAGGTCATCGATATCGACAAATACATCGACTACCAGATCATCAACCGGTTTGGCGGTAATGCCGACTTGAAGTCAAATGGCAACTGGCGGGCCGCTGGCGGAGGTCCGTTCCCATCGGGGCAACCCGAGCAGATGGCCCCGTGGCAACTCTATTCATGGGACGGCGAACGCACCCTCGAAAGCCAGAACGCCACCAACTCTCCGCTCGACCCCATGGGAGTCAGGGCAACTCTCGAAGGACAAACCGAGTACCGCATTCGCTTTGCCGACCGCCTCAACCGCCATTTCTCGGAAGGAGGCGCCCTCACGCCCACAGCCACCGCAGCTCGTTGGATGAAGTATGCCAACCAACTCGACCGGGCCATCATCGCTGAGTCCGCCCGTTGGGGAGACCATCGGCGCAGCACTCCCTACACGCGTGATGTGGAATGGCTCACCGAGCAAAACCGTCTTCTCACTCAATACTTCCCGGTTCGAAGCACCAATGTCCTCAACAATTACTCATCGCTTTTGCCATCCACCGATGCCCCCGTCTTTTTGATCGGAGGAACCGAAGTCCCGGGTGGCATCATTCCGGCGGTCGGCAATCTTCTAATCAACGCGAATTCAGGAACGATTTACTATACCACGGACGGATCCGACCCACGACTTGAAGGAGGCGGCATCAACCCGTCCGCCCTGTCCGTCGGTAGTGGAGGAGGCGGAAGCATTATTCCTCTCTCCGCAGGAACCTTCATCAGAGCCCGGGCACTCGACGGAGGAACCTGGTCTGCGATCTCCGAGGGAGAATTTCTCGTCGGGCCCGTCGCCGACGCCACCAACCTCGTCGTCTCGGAGTTCATGTATAACCCCTCCGGAACATCGGAAGACGGCGAGTGGATCGAGTTAATGAACATCTCGGGATCAACCATCGATCTCTCCAACGTCACCTTTGAGGGAATCGACTACACCTTCCCTCTTGGCTCAACCCTGTCCGCAGGAGACCGCGTTGTGGTCGTGAAAAATCTGACCTTCTTCTCGACGCTCTATGTCACGGCAGGCATGAACATCGCTCCCGGTGAGTTCTCGACCAGCAGCCTTCGAAATTCAGGCGAAGAGATTGCCGTCATCGATGCCCTCGGCGCAGACATTCAACGCTTCGAGTACAGTGACGGAGTCCCTTGGCCCGGCGCACCCGATGGAGCAGGCTTTTCAATTGTCCTCATCGACCCCACCTCAAATCCTGATCACACCGACCCAGGCAATTGGAGAAGCAGCGTGGCTGTTGGTGGAAGCCCCGATTCGACCGATGCCACAACCTTCAGCGGGAATCCCGACGAAGATAACGATGACGACAATCTCAATGCCCTCCTCGAGTATGCCTTTGGTTCCACCCTTGGGGATCTGGGAGCAAGCCCGGAGTCCATTCCTTCCGTGAGTTCGATTGCCTTGCTCGACGAGTTCAACCTTCCCCAGGATTACCTCACCCTGTCCTACCGTCGAAACCTCGCCGCTGATGACATTGATTTTGAAGTTCAAATTGGCTCGGATCTCACCAACTGGAGCTCACTTGGAGTGACTCTGGCTTCCAGCGTTCCCAATGGCGACGGCACCGAAACAGTAACCTGGCGAAGCATCACTCCGATCCCCCTCCAGACCCAGGAGTTCATTCGCGTCAGGGTGACCACCACTCCCTAGGCTGGAACAGCCCCGTCGTTTCGCCGACTATCTTCAGCAATAGAAAGAGATCAGGACTCCTCCCTTTCGGCCTGCTCGGCAAACCTCTTCCGGTTGACCAGATTCAATAGGGCAACGGTGGCGGTGGCATCGCAGAGAGCGCGGTGATGATCCGCGAGTTCGATCCCGAATTCGCGGCAAAGATTTCCCAAACCATAGGAACGCAATCCTGGGTAATACTTTCGCATCGCAACTACGGTGCAGAGGGTGGGCACGTGAAATGCTTGCCCCAGACGGAGGTATTCAGCCCGCAGAAAGGAATGATCAAAACGGACATGATGTGCCACAAAGACGGCCCCGTCCATGAAGGCGCGAAAGCGGTCGGCAATCTCCGAAAAGGTTGGTGCATCACGAACCATCTCATCATCAATCCCGGTCAGACGTGTGATTTTTGAAGGAATCTTGCGCTCCGGGTTGATGAGGCTTTGGAAGGTCCCGACAACCTCCCCATTTCGCACCCGGCGGGCACCGATCTCGGTGATGCGATGATGTTCGGCAGTCCTGCCGGTTGTTTCGAGATCCACCACCACATAATCCTGATCGGGATCAACGGCCCACCGAACCCGGACGACAGAAACTTCAAACCCGATGCGCCCGAGATGTAAGATCCGGGCCAGTTGATGTCGACGTAGCTGGTCACCTTCCCCTTTCACTTCCACAAAGCGGACTTCGTTTTGCCCAAGCAAGATCAAATCCGGAAATCCGGAATG
>JASFWU010000036.1:0-13645 GCA_050049035.1 Akkermansiaceae bacterium
TGTCCGCGGGTGGTTCGCTAAGCCTTTTTGGTTTTCCTGCCAAAGACCGGAATGCTCCCGAGCGATCTCTCGGAACCGTCCTGAAAGCGAAGGGAATTTGGAGGGATAATCCTGTAATCCGACTGGCTCTTGAGGCCAACTCCGGCCAGCGGGGAGCTCCGCTGGTCGATTCAAGAGGTCGGGCTCGCGGACTCTTTCTGTCTTCAAAAACAGGATCCGCCTATGTGTTGGATGGCAAGGCAGTGAAGCAGCTTTTGGATTAGCCACTTTTGTCAAAGCAGCTACTTGCTTTGTATGCTCAACCAGGTCTCGGCCATGCGTTCGCCAAGAGCGATGATCCCCTTGGTTCCAAAAAGGACAGGGCGATGAGGAAGGTCCTCGGTGGTCACAAACTTGAGATTGGAGTCCGCTTCGTCGAGTTTCACCAGGTCGGCATCGAGGTCATAAAGTTTCCGGTCGCCCGAGATTTCGGCGGGGATCATCGGTTGTTGGGTGAGGATCCAGGGTAGGTTGGGAATCTTAAGGTCATCGCGAGTCGCCTGCATGAATGTTTGAAAGCGTTTCGCGTAGTTTTTCGCCATCCAGTCGAGCGCCCGGTCATTTTCTCCGCAATGCCAGACAACGGCAGAGATCTCGCATTGGTATCCTTTTTGAAGAAGGTCTTTGTGACATTGTTTGATCCCCTCGATCCATGATTGGTAGCGATCACGGTAGGCTTCCTTGGATCCTTCGGGCAGCCAATCGAGCGATTGGGAACCACTATCGGTGTGCTTGTAGATTGCGAGAACCTCATCCTTTGCCATCGCCGGAATCACCTTTTGCCCGAAGCTCAGCTCCGGTCCGAAATCACCGAGATGATTCACGGGACCAAGCGCCTGCCACCCGGTCGATTTGGTGGTGTTGCCGAGATGGTATTGAAAGAGGGCCCGTTGCGGGCGGGCGAGGGGAGTGCCGTTGAGATCATCAAGCCAGGCTTCCTCACCTTCCATGTTTCGCTGCCCACCCATGATGACGAGCTTCACTTTGTTGGCTTTCGGCATTTGGATGGCTTTTGGCTTGCCGCTGTCTTTTCCAAACCATGCTTTAGCGTAGGCTTCCCCGTGTTGAAGTTGTCCCAAAGTGCCGAAGTGGTAGTGCAATCCAAAGGGACGACCCACCTTGAAGGAAAGATGGGAGGTCGGAACAAAGAAGACCTTGGGATCGGCTTCCACAACCTTCATCTGCCCCTTGCGGATCAAGGCAACGTTGGCCCGGTTGTCCATCCCCCAAACTCCTTTCGTGCTGATCTCTCCGATGAAGATCTTGAGGTCGGGAAGCTCCAGATCCTTCCGTAAACTGGCGATGAAGTTTTTCAGGTTCTCACCATATTGAAGCTTCCCCTCGCGATGAAACATGTCGTTTTCGCCCTGGTGCCACATGAGGGCTTCGATCTGATAGGGCACGCCTTCCTTTTTGAAATCCGCAAGCCTTGCCCTGATATGCGTGAGGAATCTTTGGTAGAGCTTCTTGCTTTTTTCATCACCTCCATCGGGAGCCCAGTCGTTGATGATCGTCGTGCCGCCCCAGGCATCCTTGATGAGAGCCAGGGGAGATTTGCTCTGACGTCGAAACGCCCGGGCAAAGGTGATCTCGGGGCCAAAGTCCTCCGCAACGGGTTGGAGAGTGGTCCAGCCATCGGATTTGTTCCGGGCACCGGTTTGGTAGGAATAGCGGACATCCGTCAAAGGTTCGAATACATCGCGATAGGGAGGAAAATGTTTGACGTCTCCGGGGTCGGTATCGGCCCCTTCCATATTTGACTGACCGGCAAAAAGAAAAACTTTGACCGGCTCAACGGCGGCTGCCGGAACAATGGCCAGGGCCAGAAGGTGGAAAATCAGTCTGTGGAACATGCCGGACCGTGTCAGATTGAATTCGGTAAGTCCAGATGAGGAATCCTTTCAAGTGGCCGGGATTGAAATCCGGAGAAGCGGTCTTTCAACTTTCGCTTCATCCTGCTAACCGTTGCCGAGAATGTCTGAGCGAGCGGAAAAGAAGGAAAGGAAGTCGTCATCCCTGCCTCTCTGGAAGAAGTTGGTATTCTCGGTCTTCAGCCTCGCGTTGTTCTTTGGGCTGATCGAGCTCGTCCTCGTTTTTGCCGGAGTCCAGCCCCTGATCTATGAAGACGATCCTTATCTGGGATTCTCTTCCCAGGTTCCGCTTTATGTCGGGAAAGAGGGCAGGGAAGGCGTGGTGACGACGGCTCGCAACAAGCTCCGCTTTTTTAACCAGCAGGAGTTTTCCATTGAGAAACCTTCGGGCACGACGCGGATCTTTTGCCTCGGAGGGTCAACCACCTACGGACGTCCTTATGACGACACCACTTCCTTTTGCGGCTGGCTCAGGGAGCTGCTCCCCAAAGTCGATTCATCCCGGAAATGGGAGGTCATCAATGCCGGAGGGATCAGTTATGCCAGTTACCGGATTGCGGCCTTGGTCGAGGAGTTGGTCGAGTATGAACCTGACATTCTCATCGTTTATTGCGGACAGAACGAATTTCTCGAGCAACGAACCTATGCCGGGATCATTGAGATGCCCGAATCATTGCGTGGACTTGGTGCGGTCCTGAGCCACACCCGGACCTACAGTGGTCTTGCCCGGATCATCCGGGGTTTTGGAAAGAAAAAGGAGGAAGAGGCCGATGTGATCGATGGCGAGGTCAATGCCATTCTCGATCAGGCGGTGGGTCTTGATGCCTATGAGCGGGACGACGAACTGGCCAGGCAGGTTCTCGATCATTATCGATTCAATATGGCTCGCATCGCCGATATTGCCCGGGCCCACGGTGCGGAGGTTCTTTTCGTCACTCCTGCTTCCAACCTTGGAAACTGTTCACCATTTAAAAGCCAGCATCGTGATGGTTTGAGCGAGGAGGAAAGGACGCGGTGGGAGGCTTTGGCAGACAAAGGCCGCGAGTCCCTTTCTGCAGGGGAGTACTCGAATGCGATCGAGGCGCTTGACGAGCTGGTCGGTCTGGATGACCGGCATGCCGAAGCCCATTACCTTCGAGCCAGAGCTCTCGAAGGTCTCAAAAGATACGATGAAGCAAAGGTGGCTTTCCAACGAGCGCTGGAAGAGGATGTTTGTCCTCTCCGGGCTCTTTCGGCCGTGCCGAAAATTCTCAAGGAAGTGGCCGACGACCGTCAGGTGCCCCTGGTGGACTTCGAAAAGATGGTGAACGAGAAGAGTGCCAACGGAATCCCCGGTGCCGGGCTGTTTCTTGATCACGTCCACCCGACCATCGACGGACACCGCATGCTCGCTGTCGGCCTCGTTGAGGAGATGGGAAGGCAGGGTTGGGTCGAAGGTGACGATGGGCTTGACGAGGCCTTGGTCGACGCCGTTTCCAAAAAAGTCATGAGCAAGGTCGATCCGAAGAAGCAGGGTGAAGCCATGCGAAATCTCTCCAAGGTCTATTCCTGGGCCGGGAAAATGGAGGATGCCTATCAAGCGGCCAGGAAGGCACTGGAACTTTTTCCCGGGGATGCCGAAACCAACTATCAAGTCGGAAACCTGGCCCGGATTCTGGGAAAAAAGGAAGAGGCCATCGAGAGGCTGACCTACCTCTGCAGTGCCAACCTTTCGCCCAAGGTCTCCTACTACGTGAAGGCCCACCTTCAATTGTCGGATCTGCTCTCCACCGAAGGGAGATTTGACGAGAGCGAACAACTCCTCCGAAAACTCATGCAGCTTGATCCCGTAAACCAGGCGGCACGGGAACAGTTGGCGAGATTAGTGTCCATTCATGGAAACAAACTCATGACGGCCGGAGATCCTGCCGGGGCTGCATCGCGATTCAAAACGCTTTCCCAACTACAGCCCGACAACTTCGAGGTCCGGGTCAAGCTGGGAGTGGCCCTTGTTCGAACAGGGGACTATCAGGCTGCATCCGTTTTGCTGCGGGATCTCATCAAAAGGCGTCCCGGGTTCCTTCCGGCATATGATAATCTCAGCTTCGTTTTGGCTCAACTCGGCAAGGTCGAAGAAGCGGAGCAAGTCTGCCTCGAGGCTCTTCGAATCGATCCTTCGCATGAGGCCGCGAAGAAGAACCTCCGGCTGATCCGTAAGATGAAGGCTCCACAGAATTGAAAAGGTCACCCCGTTTTCCCGGAAGAGCGGATCATTTAAAACTGGCGAAAATAGGATCGGGCATCCCTCGGCTTCTCTCGCTCGATCCAATAGCTTTTCGCCTTCCGGTCGAACCGGCGGGCAAGGGGATCGTATCGAAACAACCGGGTCAGCATTCCGATTGGAAAAACCAGGAGATAAAAGACGATGGCAAGCAGGAGGTGGGATATCATCCACCCGATCGGGAAGAGGATCGCCAGCCAGCCTGTGAAAATGCGATTCCGCCATGGAGGAATGAACACGTAGACCATGATGACGGCTGCGGTAATACCCCAGATCCAGATGGCGGCCTCCTCGAATTGAAATCTCCATCGGACGAGACCTCCGATCATCCCGCCAAAGAGCGCAAAGAGCGGCACGAACCAGCGAAGCTCGCTCTTTGAGAAGGTCGTCTTCAATTCAACCATTCGTGCCCTCCTTTTGCTCTTCTTTCAGCAGAACCAGATCCTCCAACACGAGGACATCCATTTCCGTTGCCATGAAGCACCGCCAGGCGTCGTCCGGATGGCAAACAATCGGCTCACCCCGGACATTAAAGCTGGTGTTGACCACCATGGGACAACCGGTCAGCTCCTCAAACGCGGTCACAATGCGATGGTAGAACTGGTGGGTCTCCCTGCTGATCGTTTGGACTCTCGCGGAGCCATCGACATGAGTGACGGCCGGAACTTCCGAGCGTGGAACCTCCAGCTTTTCCAAACCCTCAAGGGGGTCGTCCGAAACGGGGAGTTGTTTTTCCTTTCGAACATTGGTCACCAGCAGCATGTAAGGACTTTCCTGCCCCTCCTCGAAGTCAAACCACTCGTGGGATTTCTCCGGGAGAACCGACGGAGCAAATGGCCTGAAGGATTCCCGATACTTGATCTTCAAATTGATCAGGCGCTGCATTTTCGGACTGCGGGGATCGCCAAGGATGCTTCGGCTTCCCAGTGCCCGGGGGCCAAATTCCATCCGTCCTTGAAACAGGCCGATGACCTTGCCACCGGCGATCTGCCCGGCAATCCATTTCGCACGCTCGTCATCGGACTCAATGCGTCTGAAGACCGCGTGTTCCCTTTGAAGAGTTTCCACGCAATCGACATGTTGAAAACGCGGCCCGAGCAGAGAGCCGCTCTGACCATCTGTTTTACCATTGGGGAATCGTGGTTGATCCAGCAACTGATGCCAAATGAACTGGGCCACGCCGAGGGCCCCCCCGGCATCGTTGGAGGCCGGTTGAATCCAAATGTCATCGAAAATCCCTTCCTGCAGAATGCCTCCGTTTCCCACGCAGTTCAACGCCACACCGCCAGCCAGACAGAGACGGTTCATCCCGGTGGCCTTCCTGAGATGACGGGCGCAACGAACCATAATTTCCTCGGTCACGACCTGAATTGATGCAGCCACATCCATGAAATGCTGGCTGATCTCGGACTCGGGCATTCGTCGAGGTTCTCCGAACAGCGTTTCAAATTTCGGAGAGACCATCGAGAGCCCGGCGACATAATCGAAATACGACAGGTCCATGCGAAACGAGCCATCCTCTTTGAGATCGATAAGGTGGTCATAGATCAGATCGCAAAACCGGGGTTCGCCGTAGGGAGCAAGTCCCATCAGTTTGTACTCCCCTGAATTGACTCTGAATCCGCAATACTGGGTGAAGGCGGAATAAAGAAGCCCCAGGGAATGAGGGAAGTGTTGCTCGTGGGTAAGAGTGATTCGATTTCCCTTGCCGGTTCCGAAGCTCGCAGTGGCCCATTCCCCGACTCCATCAAGAGTCAGAATCGCGGCCTCATCAAAAGGGGAGGGGAAGAAGGCGCTGGCGGCGTGGGACTCGTGATGCTCGGTAAAGACAAACCGCTTCTGATAGTTTCCTCCAAGGGCTTTCTTCATCTCCCTGGGAAGATGGAGCTTTTTTTGGAGCCAAACCGGGATCGATTTAAAGAACGACTGAATGCCAAAGGGGACCGTCGCCACATAAGTCTCAAGGAGGCGTTCGAACTTCAGAAAGGGTTTGTCGTAAAAGCCAACGTGATCAAGATCGCCGGGCGAGATGCCGGCCTCGCCCAGGCAATACTCGACTGCTTTTGCCGGAAAACCGGGATCGTGTTTGATTCGTGAAAACCGTTCTTCCTGGGCGGCTGCGACGATTTCGCCGTCGATGATTAAGGCTGCCGCCGAGTCGTGATAAAACGCGGAGATCCCCAGAATGGCCGACATATTAGAAGAACGGGTAGATGAACGGGGCGAGCGGAGTCTGGCTAATGATCACGAGGGCAATGAGCAAAAGCAGGACGATCAAGATCGGAGTAAGCCACCACTTCTTGTTTTGCCGGAGAAAGGTTGCGAACTCGGCCAGGAATCCCGGTTGTTTCTCCCCGGCAAGACGTTCGAAGGTCGTGCGTTCCCCGGAAGACGATTGCCTGCGGGAAGGTCTTTCACCATCGTTAGATGTCTCCTTTTCTTCAGGCACGATGAGAGATTAGGGGCTCGATTCAATACTTGGCAAGGCCGGGCTTCGAGCATGGGTGAGGAAGCGATGCAAATGATTCACAAAATTCCCCTTGAGGATGGGAGCGGGCTTGCCCTAGTTTGTTAGACCACCAACACACGATGAAAAAAATACGGTTTACCCTTCCCGCCATCCTTTGCACGACGATTCTGAATGTCGGTGCCGCGAGTTTGACTTTTGTTGAGCGCGTCCAGGTCTCCTCCAATAACGCCAATTTTGATCTTTCGGTTACTCCTGGTCATGCCTCCTACAATGATCGTGGCATCGGAGGATCGGAACCCGGTTCCGCCAGCTTCCGGAATGTTCTGGGAGACGGCACTCTTGAAAGCTGGAATCTTTTCGGAAACAACGGGAGCGGAAGCGAACTGACGACCTACAGTAGCTCCGGAACCCGCACTCCGACCCCGGTGCGCTCGGGACCCACCGCGAGCACCCATGGGACCGGGGAAGACTGGGCCAATGTTTGGACCAGTAGTGTCCCGGGAACCGGAATCGACTTTGCCGGGGGCGACCCCAAGGATCATAACCCGACCGGAGTTGCCGGTGCGGCAAACACCTTTGCCCGGGTGGTCTCGCTCGATGGAACAATTGACATCAGCGGGATGAGTTCGGGACAGATCTATTTCCCCGTTGGGAGTTTCAACAACGGGTGGTCCCTCGAATTGATCATGAGTGGGCCCGGTCAACCGGATCTCACCGCCGAGGATGGCATCGCCAACGGGGTCCTGGGAAATACCAACCAGGGATGGATCGAGGAGTTTGCCTTCACCAACGAGGGGCAATACGACACCATCACCTATCTCTGGCGGCACAACGATCTCGATGGCAGCCCCGGCTCGCGGGCGCGTTTCGCCGGAGTGATGCTCGATGGCGTGGTTGGGGGAGGTGGTCCTGGCGGCGCGATTCAGATCACCTCGGTTGAATTCGATCCGGTCGCCGAGGAGTTTACCGTGACGTGGGAAAGCGCTTTACCAGGTCCATTCAACATTCATATGGGCACCGGCGCGGAGTTGGAAGCTGCTGCAAATTCCCCGAGTGGTCTTCTTGATCTCGTCATTTCCGGAGTCACTTCCCCGGCTGTTGTTCCCATCCCGGCTGAAAACAGCGGCGCCAGGCAACTGTTTCTTCAGGTTTCCCAGTAGGCCAACCGAACTCCTGATCGGACGGATTGCCAAACGGTGACCTTCAAATCAAGGAGTTCTGACAGAAAAAACCCAACTTTGACCTTGTCGGAAGCTGCGACAAAGATCTAACTTCCAACCTCCCTTAATCGAAAAACAAACATGAAAAAGACGTTTCTCGCTATCCCATCCGTGCTTTGCGCGTCGACTTTGGTCGGTCAGGCCGCAAGTGTGACCCTCACAAGCCGCACTCTCGTTTCGACGAACAATGCCAACTTCGACATCTCCGTCACTCCGGGAACTGCTTCATACAACGACCGCGGCGTCGGTGGTTCCGAGCCAGGCGCTGCCACTTTTCGGACCACTCTCGGTGATGGCACCGTCGACAGCTTCAACTTCGTCAGTAACGTCGGCAGCGACACTGATCTGATTTCTTATGCCAGCGGGGGCAGCCGGGTAGGAATGCCGGCTCGGGTTGGTCCGACAGCCAGTACCCACGGAAGTGGTGAGGATTGGGCAAATGTCTGGACGAGCGGAATTCCCGGGGCAGGGATCGACTTTGCTGGAGGCGATCCCGAGGATCATCAGCCATCTGGCCCACCAACTGCAGGAGCTCCAAATACTTTCGCCCGGGCAGTCGCTGTCGATGGCAACATTGACATCAGTGGGCTTGCCAGCGGACAGCTTTACTTTCCCGTCGGGAGCTTTAACAACGGCTGGTCTCTCGACCTGACCATGACCGGCACCGGTCAGACCGACCTCACAGCCCAAGATGTTCTTGCCAATGGTGTCATCGGAAACACCAACCAAGGGTGGATCGTGGAGTTTGCTTTCACGAACGAGGGGCAATACGACACGATTTCTTACCAATGGCGTCATAACGATCTCGACGGCAGCCCGGGTTCCCGCGCTCGTTTCATGGGCGTGATCCTTGATGGCGAGGCCATCCCGGAACCATCGTCTCTCGCTCTGCTCGGACTTGGACTGGTCGGACTGGTCCGTCGCCGCCGATAGAACTCCCGGGTTTGATCTCAAGAAGCCACGCAGTTGAAGCTGCGTGGCTTTTTTCGCTACAGGGATACCAATCTTTAGGCCAGGATCTTCTTAATGACCTTGGCTGGCTCCACACCGGTAAGGCGCATGTCGAGGCCCTGGAATTTCTTCGAGAAACGATGGTGATCGATTCCAAGAAGGTGGAGCAGGGTGGCGTGGAAGTCTCGGACATGAACGACATCGTCAACGGCGTTGTAGCCGAGCTCGTCAGTCGCTCCGTGACTCAGGCCTGGCTTGATGCCGGCCCCTGCCATCCACATTGAAAACCCTTTGATATGGTGGTCGCGTCCGGCTCCACCTTTGCCCTGAAACATCGGGGTGCGTCCAAACTCGCCACCCCAGACCACGAGGGTGTCCTTCAGGAGACCGCGTTGTTTGAGATCCGTCAGCAAAGCCCAGGTGGGTTTGTCGGTGAGCCCGCTGCAAATTTTCATGTATTTATCGAGACCGCCGTGGTGATCCCATCCGCGATGGTAGAGTTGCACGAAGCGGGTTCCTTTTTCGATCAGGCGACGGGCCAGGAGGCAGTTTGAAGCATAGGAGCCGTCGCCGGGCTTCGCGCCATACATGTCGAGAGTCTTCTGGGATTCGCCTGAAAGATCAGTGAGCTCGGGAACCGAAGCCTGCATGCGGAAGGCCATTTCGTAAGCGCTGATCCGGGTGGCAATTTCGGGATCATCCACGATGGCGTTGCGCTGCGAATCAAGCTGCTGGATCGTTTTGATCAGGGCGCTCTGATGTTTGCGATCGACTCCGTTGGGATTGGCCACGTAGTGAACCGGGTCTCCGGTTGAGTTGAACTCCACGCCCTGGAATCGTGAGGGGAGGAAGCCGGATCCCCACTGTCGTGATGCAATGGGCTGGGGATTGCGCCCACCGACCGAAGTGAGGACCACAAAGCCGGGCAGGTCTTCTGATTCCGAGCCAAGCCCGTAATTGATCCACGAGCCCATCGAAGGGCGTCCGCTGACGGCGGTCCCGGTGTTCATGAAGGTGTGGGCCGGGTCATGGTTAATCTGTTCTGTCACCATCGAACGAATGACGGTGATGTCATCGGCCATTTTTTGATGCCATGGCAGGTAGTCCGAGATGTATTGCCCGCTTTTGCCATACTTCTTGAACTTGGTGAGGTGACCCTGAACCTTCAGGGCCTTTCCTTGCAGCTGGGCAATGGGTTGGCCCTTGGTGAAGGACTCGGGCATAGGCTTCCCGTTGAGTTTGTCGAGCTGGGGTTTGTAGTCGAAGGTCTCGAGGTGCGATGGCCCGCCCGCCATGCACAGAAAGATGACCCGCTTGGCCTTCGGAGTGTGATGCGGAAAGCCGGGCAGTCCCGCATACTGGTCAGCGAGGCCTTCTCCACGAAGGAGTTGTGAAAGCAGGGCGGTGGTCCCGAAGGAAAGCCCGGCGTTGTTGAGAAAGGTGCGACGGTTGATGAAATTGGCTGCAATCATTTTGAACAGTGAGATTTGAACAGTGAGATCTGAACTTTGAAAGAATTGTGTTTAGGGAGTCTATCTACCAGGTCGGGATTTCACGGTCGTGATGGACGCGTTAAGGATTCGCTCTAGTTGATCAGTTTCGTCGATGAGAGAGTCAAGCGAAGAGGGTTGTTCAATTAGCGGGACTTGCTGAATGAGCTTGAGCCAACGATGAGTTTCTCGAAGTTCCTTAAGAGCGATTTTGAGTTTGTGGATAAAGTCGGCGTTTGATTCAGCGGACTGGGCTTCAGCATGATGAGCCATCGGGGCAGTGCCTGATCTAAGGAGTTGTTTCGCGATGTGTTGTCGAGCGAAGTTTTTTCCCAAGCTTTCGCTGAGCCTGACGATTCTGGTCGCATAACCCAGAAGACGATTTCCAAGATCGGGTGGTTTGCTCGCAGTGTTCATCATTCGTGTTCAGATCTCACTGTTCAGAGTTCAATTCCTCGACGTGGTTTCTGAAAGATTGAGGATGGCGCGGGTCATGGTGGTCCAGGTTGCCAGTTCCACCGGGTCGGCTTTTCCAGGTGGGGTTTGGCCGATGGAGATGAGGGCCTTGGCCGAATTTGGATTCTTTTTGAAGTCGCCGGCAGAGTAGGTAAACAGCTGCCCGAGGGCTTTGCGCTCGTCTTCGGTGGGGAGGCGATTGAGAGCAAGATTGAAGGCGAGATCGAGCCTGTCTCTGTCGTTTGGTTTGGCCTCCTGGAGAATCCTCTCGGCAAAGACGCGGGCTGCTTCCACGAAGGCGGGATCATTCAGAAGATTGAGAGCTGCCACCGGAGTGTTTGATCTGGGGCGCTCGGCGGTGCACTCTTCCCGGCTCGGCGCATCGAAGGCCTTGAGCATGGGATGGAGAAACTGACGTTGCCAGTGAACATAAACACTGCGCCGGTAGATCGAGGAGCCCTGGTCCTGCTTGTACCTCCGTTGAGGGAAGTTGAGGTGGCGATAATAGCCGTTCGGTTGATAGGGCTTTACGGATGCACCACCGATCTCCTTGACCAGTAGCCCGGAAAGGGCGAGGGCGTTGTCGCGGATCATTTCAGCGGGAAGGCGGTAGCGCGACTGCCGCGCAAGGAGTTCGTTGTAGGGGTCTTTCTCGCGGAGATTCGAAGGGAAAAGCGACGACTGTCGGTAGGCCCGCGAGGTGACGAGGGTTTTCACGAGCTTTTTCATGTCCCATCCCGATTGGTAAAACTCCACCGCAAGCCGGTCCAGGAGCTCGGGATTTGATGGCGGTTGACCCTGGCCTCCGAAATCACCCAGCGAGCGGGAAATGCCGGTTCCGAAAAAGAGGTAGAAAAAGCGATTGGCCATGACGCGGGCCGTCAGGCCTCCGGTGCCGTGTTCCGGATCCACCAACCAGTTGGCAAGGTCGAGACGATTTTGGCGGCCTTCCTTTTTGATTTGAGGGAGAAAATGCGGAACCGCCGGCTGGACGATCTCGCCGCTTTCATCAAGCCAGTTCCCACGGGGAAAGACCCGCGAGACACGTGGCTTGGCGAGCGCCTTGGTGATCATGGTCTTGCGACCGGAACCGGCAATCTTCTTGCGCTTTGCCTCGAGCTTCTTTCGTTCCGCGGTCCTGTCTTTTGGGAGGGCATTGATTTGCCTTGCAAGTGAATCCAATTCCTCTTGCTGGGACTTGGTATAAACCGTGATTTCGGGCTCGCGCCGGGTTGGCAGGGAATTGGTTCCGTTTTTGAAGTGAGCCTCGTCATCGATGTCAGCGAAGAAGGCGCCAAGAGTGTGAAAGTCCCGGGCGGTGTAGGGATCGTATTTGTGATCGTGGCACTGCGCGCATCCCACGGTGGCACCCATCCAGACCGCGGAAACGTTCCTGACCCGGTCCGCCTGATAAATGGCCCGGTATTCCGCTGGCTGCAGCCCTCCTTCATGGGTGGTTTGCAAAAGACGGTTGTAGCCCGTGGCGATGATTTGCTGCTGCGTTGGATTTGGAAGAAGGTCACCGGCCAGCTGTTCACGGGTGAACTGGTCGAAAGGGAGGTTCCGGTTGAAGGAGTCGATGACGTAGTCGCGATAAGGCGAGATGTTCTGGGTTTGATCTCCGTGATAACCCACCGTGTCGGCGTATCGCACAAGATCCAGCCAGTAGATCGCCATCTTTTCGCCAAAGTGAGGGGAAGCGAGGAGTTGATCGACCTCCGTCTCAATGGCTTCCTGTGGATTCTTTTGAAATGCCGCAACGAAGCGATCGCGATCCTCGGGCGTCGGTGGCAGACCGACGAGATCAAAGTGCAGGCGGCGAAGAAGGGTGACCGGATCGGCATCAGGGGAGGGAGGAATCGCTTCCTTCTCAAGGCGGGCGAGGACGAAGCGGTCAAGGTAGTTGACCGGCCAATCGCCTGTTTTTACTTCGGGTTCCGGATGCTTAGCAGGCGCCTTGTAGGTCCAGGGGTCGTCGTATTTGGCTCCTTTGGCGATCCATTGTCGGAGCAGTTCGACTTCTTCCGGGGTCACCTTTTTGTGAGTCTCGGGTGGAGGCATCACTTCCTTGGGATCCTTGTTGAGAACCCGGGCGATGACTTCCGACTCGTCGGGTTTACCGGGTTCGATGGGGATATCGAATTCTCCTCCTTCCGTTGCTCCCTCGTAAGTATCGAGGCGGAGGTCGGCCTCCCTCGTTTTTTCATCGGGCCCGTGGCAGTGGAAGCATTTGTCAGAAAGGATCGGACGGATATCACGGTTGAAATCAATCGCCGCTTGCGAGGCGGCAGGGAGGAGAATGGTGAGAGCAATTGCTTTCATGGCGTTTGGTATCGCAAAGATATCGCTTGTTAGGGATAAAAAAAGCGACTCCGGAGACCAATCCGGAGCCGCTTCGCACAAAGCCGGCTTTCATCTCCTCTTGGGAGTAAAATCCGGCGACACCGAAGTGCCTGACCGAAATTTAGCGGGGAGGCTCAATTTGTCGACGGATCTACCAAAAAAATCGAAGTGATCCGCCCAATCGCCCCAAAACTCTAAAAATAAAGGTCAAGAAATCCCAATATTTAAGATCTCTTGATTATTTAATGCTGCTAGCTAACTCGGCAAATTTCCCGCCTTTGGTGAGCAAATCATCGTAGCTGCCTTCTTCAATGACCCGCCCCTTGTCGAGCACGTAGATGCGGTCGGCGTTTTGAATGGTGGAAAGCCGGTGGGCAATGACGATCGAGGTGCGGTTTTTCATCAACTCATCGAGGGCCTGTTGGATCAAAAGCTCTGTCTGGTTATCAACGGATGCGGTTGCTTCATCGAGCAGCAGGATGGGGGGATCCTTGAGAAGAGCGCGGGCAATGGAAAGTCGTTGCTTTTCACCACCCGACAGCTTC
>JASFWU010000267.1:0-4236 GCA_050049035.1 Akkermansiaceae bacterium
AATGTCGTGAGTCGACAACCACTGAGGAGTCGTTGTTGATCAAACCACGCTCCACTGGTCTGACGCCTTGTTCTTATTCGTTGATGGCGAAAGTCGCAGCAAAGTCATGACCAGCGGAGGCGTGGGAATTCATCATGGCAGCCACTCCCGATGATGTGAATATCAAGAGAGGTGACCGACGGACTTACTCACAATCGGAGGGAGAAGGACGGCCAGATCAGGGCCGCTTCCTCCGCTTGATGAATAAGTCCGGTTGTCCTATAAAGCGCCGCAACCGGAGTGGATGTCCAAGCTTGTCGATTTACAGCAGGAAATCGGGGCCTCTGACGAGGAAATGACCAATGCCGCGATTCGATGGACCAGGTTTTTTCACCATGCTACTGAAGCCTACGAAGACGGAACGCTTACCGAAGAGGACATCGTCAGCGCTCTAGATTCTGACATGCACGATGACATGCTCAAGATGGCGGAAAAACAAATAGCGGAATCTGGTGCCCTTTTGGCGAGTGTGTCTCTTGCCACCTTGGATGGCTTTAAGAAGGGGGATCCACCTCTTTTCGTCCATCGCGACTTTGTGGCAGGTCACTACAACCTGCTTCGTAGGCTCGGTGAGAAGGTCGACGAGAACGACCTCGCCTTCATGAAGAATCTCGAAGCCTATGCCAAGAATGATCCGGAGTTGGCGCGGATGCTGGAGGAACAAATGGAACGGAAGTGAATCCTGGGAGGGTCCACTCTGTTCCCTTTGTCCCATATATTCCGTGGCTCATTTCTGAGCTGGTTTCCTCTTTGGCACCTGCCAATTGGGATCGGGGACGTGGCCTTTCTTCAAGAGATTCTTGGCGTGCTCCACGAGCTTGGGACGACGCTCCGCATGGTCTCGCTTTTCAGCAAAGTCGAACGAGAGGTCATAGAGTTCAACGGGCCCGGTAAACATGGGCTTGCGAATCGCTTTCCATTTTCCAAATCGTACCGCTTGAGCAGACCCGCCTTCATAAAATTCCCAGTAGAGCAGACTCTTGCGATGCCATTCCTTCTTTGGAGGGTTTCCCTTTAAGGTAGCGATAAAACTGTCGCTATCGAGTGCCTCAGGAACAGGCGTTCCAGCCACTTCGGCAAAGCTCGCCATGAAGTCTCCAAAATACCATTGATGGTTGTTCTCGGAGTCAGCCGCGATGGTTTCGGGCCACCAGGCGATCGTTGGAACACGGATCCCACCCTCCAGAAGGTCGCGCTTTTTGCCACGGTAGCGTCCGTTCGAATCGAAGCGCTCCGGATCGTGGCCTCCTTCGGCGTGAGGCCCGTTGTCAGAGGTGAAAATGACCAAGGTGTTTTTATCGATCTTTAACTCTCTCAGGAGTCTCAAGATCCGCCCGGTGTCCCGGTCGATATTCCGGATCATCGAGGCAAAACCCTTCTCGGCTGGAGGCCAGTCCTTGTTGCCAAACTCTCCAAAATCGGGGACTTCCATACCCAATGCTCCTCCCTCGTTGTTGGCGTGGGGGACGTTCATCGAGTAATAGAGGAGGAACGGTTTCTCCTGATGCTTCTTGATAAATTTCTCCGCCTCGTCGGCAAAAAGATCGGGCGCATAGGTGACTCGCTTTTTGGCAAAACCACGCCCTCCTTTGGGCTGATGAGGATTCTGAAAAGGCTTCCACTTTTCTTCGACTTCATTTTCCAAGGGCACGACCTTTCCGTTTCGCACAAGGAACTCAGGGTAGAAGTTGTGAGCGTGCCACATGTCGACATATCCAAAGAAATGATCGAAACCGACATCATTGGGGTTTGAAAGTCTGTCGGGGGTGCCTACACCCCACTTGCCGATGCAGGCTGTGGCATATCCTGCTTTCTTGAGAACAGAGGCCACCGTGGCCTCACGTGATGTGATGAAGATTGGCTTTGTAGAGTTGCCCCTCACGGTGGTGCGGCCCGCGTGTTTGCCGGTGAGCAAGACACTCCGCGATGGCGCGCAAACCGTGCTCCCTGCGTAAAACTGAGTTAACCGCATCCCTTCGCGAGCCATCGCATCGAGATGCGGGGTCTTGAGGAGTTTCTGCCCAAAGCAACCTAGGTCGCCATACCCGAGATCATCTGCCAGGATAAGGATGATGTTAGGTTTCTTTTCGGCAACGGCTATCGCGGTCAGAATTGAAAACGTGATGATGAGGTTGTGAAGTGTTTTCATGGGAGTATGCAGCGGGAGAGAAGTCACTGTTACTGGGCCAGCAGGTCGTGTGGCTCTTCTCTGATCCGGAATGGTGAAAGACTGAGAGGTTGATACTCGACGGATGTTCCAAAGGTGGGTTAAGCTCTCGCCCAATTCCAACCTCTTTTAGAAAAATGATCGCTCCTCAAAAATTCAGACTCCTGATTGTGACCACTTTGATGACCTGCGCTGGCCTCAGCTTTCACGCGGAAGCACAAGAAATGCCCAAGCCAAGCGAAGAGCACAAGGTCATCATGCAGGACGTGGGAGAATGGACCATTAAAGTGAAGCTGCTCATGCCCACAGGAATGCAGGAGTTCACCGCTGAAGAAAAGATCGTCGCGATTGGCGGGTTCTGGACGGTTTCCCATTATACTTCGGATGTCCTGGGTGGATTGAAGGGCTCGTCTACTCTTGGATATGACCCGATCGCCAAAAAATTTGTGGGAACCTGGGTAGATTCATTTCATCCGGCTGTCACTCACATGAAAGGAACCTATGACAAGGAATCCAAAACCATGACCCTTACGACCACTGGTATTGGAATGGATGGGAAGCCCATGACGGGTAAAATCATCATCCAATATAAGGACGAGAATTCTCATACCTTCACCATGATGCACAAGGACCCCACTGGCGAGACCGACAAGATGGTCAAAACGATGGAGATGGCCTACACCCGCAAGGTGAAGGACTAGTCAGACGGGTGGAGCCGGGAGCGAGGGGGATTCCTCTTCTTGCCACGAAATCCCGGATGTCAGGAATAGGTGGTCGGTTGGTGAAACCAGATGAAGCGAAATGCTCTTTGATGTTGATGCCCCAGTGTTCTTTCACGATGCATCGTTTCGCGTTACTGTTTTTTGGTTTGGGAACTCTCCTTGGCTTTGGAGAGGGATTTGAATCCTGCAAGGCCGGAGCTTTTGAAAGTTTACAAACGGACGTAGGAACTTGGTCGGCTCCTGCCGGGCATGCCATGGTGCATTCGCGGCATGCAAAAAGTGGAAAGCAGTCGATGCGAATCCTGGGAGGCGAGGGTCACCTGCTCGAGCTGGACATGGGCGGCGACCGTGGAGGGATGCTGCTTTCCTTTTGGGCGGAGCGATGGACGGCGCGTGCACCGTTCCTCTTCCGGATCGACGCGATGCGTGCTGACAAGTGGGAGGAGATTTACAGTGGCGATCGCAAGATCCGGGTGGGGGGATTTTTGACAGAGGTCGCGGTGGTGCTTCCCGAAGGAACCCGCAAGCTGCGGTTCCGGTCGAATACCCCGAAAGAGACAGGAGTGATGATCGACGACCTGCTGATTGAGAAAGTCAAGCCGATGAAGATCACAACTGTGGAGACCATTCAGCCGGTGATCCCGGTATTGGTCCGGCGGAAGGATAATCCAGTGATGGCTTTGAAGGTGGCGACCGCCGGCAGAGGGGAGCACTTGATGGTCAGGAAGATCACTTTTGATTTGAAGGGTACCAGTCATCCTGAAGAAGTGAAAGGGGCTCGCATTTGGTTCGGTGGTGATCCTTTGCAACCTCACAAGGGGATTCCTTTTGGGGAGTCGAAAGAGACGGGGGGCGTTTTTGTGAGCGAAGGTGAGGCGAAGTTGGTCGGTGGTGAGAATTATTTCTGGGTGTCGGTTGAATTGAAGGAAGGCGCTTCGGTGGGAAGCCAGGTTGATGCCCGGATTCTGGAAATGACCATGAGTGATGGCACGATTCGGAAGCCGTCGGTGCCGTCGCCTGAAGGAAGCCAGCGGGTGGGCTATGCCTTGCGATTGCATGGCGATGATGGTTCGCGGGCCTATCGCATTCCTGGTCTTGCCACGACCAATAAGGGAAGTCTCATTGCGGTGTATGATGTCCGTTATCGCGGTGGCGGGGATTTGCCGGGTGATATCGACGTGGGAATGAGTCGAAGTGTCGATGGGGGGCAAAGTTGGGAGCCGATGAAGGTCATCATGGACATGGGACGAGATCCCAAGTGGCGTTACGACGGAGTGGGCGACCCTGCCGTCCTGGTTGATACTAAAA
>JASFWU010000268.1:0-4229 GCA_050049035.1 Akkermansiaceae bacterium
TCAACGCCGTTCCCGGAACTGCAATGGTCGGCTGGGAGGGATCATAGACAAAAAGCTGCCGGTTCTTGGTATCGATCACGATGTTGTGCGCGCTCAGTTTTTCGTCCTCCTTGTGACTTCTTCCCACGCCCAGCTTTTCGATTCGAAACGGTTCAATATTGGGGACGATCACCGGAGTCCCCGGCTTCATGGCGTTTGCCTTTTCCCGGCCATTGAGTTCGATCAGAAACGACTCCGAGGTGTGGTAACGCTCGGCCATGAATTCCAGATAACTCCGGTAAGCCATCAACTTCACTTCACCGACGCCATCATACTTTCGAGGCAGATCCGGATTAATGAAGTCTTTGGCCAGAGCGGGAACTATCCCCACGGCATAGAGATTTCTGACCTCCTTTTGAGCTTCCTCGAGCAAAGCATCCCACGCCCCCGGGGGGCGTCCCCGAAACCGGTTGTAGGAATAAACGGCACGTTTTGTGAAATTCCCCGGTTTACCATCAAGGAAACCCGGTCCGAAGCATTTCTGATCGAGGAAGATTTGAATGCGCAATCCTTCATCTCCGGTCTTCGGAGCATCTTGATCCGCCCACGAATGTGAGGTCAGAAGGAAAGCGATCAAAAGAAGAAGGCGCATCACTTGTTCGTTGTTCGGGTAGGAGTTTAACAGATCCAAAGTATTCCGCCAATCTTCGCGAGCAGAATTCCACTGGCACCCTCAAAGCAATACTAAGCCTTGCTTTCCCGATGGCTTTCCCTCATTTCCACGCATGCGTTTTGATGAACTTGGCCTCAAGGAGGCTGTTCTTGAGGCCGTGACCGAGTCCGGTTACGACACTCCCACTCCAATCCAGGCCCAGGCCATTCCCCTGGTCCTTGAGGGTCGTGACGTGATCGGAGCCTCTCAAACCGGAACCGGAAAAACGGCCGCATTCGCCCTTCCCTCGCTTTCCAAGATCGAGCCCATCGGCAAACCCCAAATTTTGGTTCTCGAACCAACCCGTGAGTTGGCCGATCAGGTTGCCGAGCAGTTCCTTCATTACGGTAAGCACACCGGCTGCAAGGTGGCTCTCCTTTACGGGGGGGTCGGGCACGGAAAACAAGACGAACAACTGAAGGCCGGAGCGGATATCGTAGTCGCCACGCCTGGCCGTCTCATCGATCACTTCTATCGCGGCACGATGAGGTTCAAGGAGCTCAAGATCCTCATCCTCGATGAGGTCGACCGCATGCTCGACATGGGTTTCCTCCCCCAGGTGCGCAAAATCATCAATCTCTGCCCCTGGAACAACGAGGAGCAATCCCGCCAGACCCTTTTTTTCTCCGCAACCATGCCTCCGGTCATTGCCGGCTTCGCGGAGTGGTGTCTCACTGATCCAGCGAAAGTGGAAATCGCACGCCGTGAAGTCGCCGCCACGGTATCCCACGCCTTCTTCCCGGTCGCCATGACCCAACGGGACGAACTCCTGCTCGGTCTCCTTGAGAAGACCAACTTTGACTCACTCATGATCTTTACCCGGACCCGCAAGGAAGCGGATCTCATTTCAGATCTGCTCTCCAAACAAGAGGCGATCGGGGACAAGGTCACGGTCATGCACTCGGACATCCGCCAGAGCGACCGCATGAAGGCACTGAAAGGATTCAAGGACGGAAGCTTCAAGATACTCGTCGCCACCGATGTGGCAGCACGCGGGATCGACATCTCCGACGTGACGCACGTCATCAACTACCGGGTCCCGGAGAACGCGGAAGACTACGTCCACCGGATCGGGCGAACCGGACGGGCCGAGAAGGAAGGTGACGCCTTCACCATCCTCACTGCCGATGAACTGGAGTTCGCCGAATCGGTCGAGGCCTTCATCAACAAGAAGATCGAGCGCAAGCAGCTGGAGGGTTTCAATTATCAATACACCGCACTCCTCGATACCGAGAAGCGCCGCCCCATCAAGAAACCGCGTCGTGGAGGTGGCAGGAGAAGGCGATAGCTTCTCCCTTTGCTTTCACCGGCAAATTGCCTACCATATGGTATGGCTTCACTCCTTGAGCTATCGGAACGTTCCGAGCTTCAACACGACCAGACTGCCTTCAATCTGGCTGTCTGGGATAAAGTGCTGAAAGAGCCTTACTACCGCACCATTGAAGGACGAATCGAAACCAATGGCGTAGGCGAAGTTCTCATGTCACCCCCACCAGCACCCGAGCACGGCCAAGGTCAGGTCGAAATTGCCCTTCATTTAAGACAAGCGCTTCCTGAAGGACGTGCGGTGACGGAGTGCCCGCTATCAACACCGGATGGAATAAAAGGAATTGATGTTGCGTGGCTTTCGATGGATCGGCTCAAAGCACGGGGGAAAGAAAAGGTCTACACTCTCGCCCCGGAAATCTGTGTCGAAGTCATCGCTCCTTCCAACACCAGGAGGGAAATGGAGCAAAAGAAATCACTCTACTTCGAAGCAGGGGCTCTTGAGGTTTGGTTTTGCTCACCGGAAGGCGAGATGTCCTTTTTTCTCAAAGACACACCCGACACTCCATCCGATTCGACCATGGTCCCGGACATGCCGCGCCATATCGAAACGATCTGAATCGTGCGCACGCTTGGAATAGACCCGGCCGTTCGGAATACCGGCTACGCCATCCTCGAAGGCGACCATTCCTCGGCAAAGGCCCTCGACTACGGGGTCATTTCCATTCCGCAAAAAATCAAACAATCGGGAGCCCTCGCCGCCGTGTGCACCGGAATCCGCAATCTCATCGAAAAATGGCAACCCGATGAAATGGCGATCGAGGGGATCATCTACGTGCAGTCCCATCGCACCGCGATCTCGATGGGAGCCGCCCGGGCCGCTCCACTCATCGCAGCGGCTGGCTTTGGACTCAAGGTCTTTGAGTATTCCCCGAAAAAGGTGAAGCAGGCGATCGTTGGAAAAGGCACCGCGGATAAAAACCAAGTCGCTTTTATGATCCGGGCCCTCCTTGGGCTTTCGGAAACTCCCCCATCCGATGCCGCCGATGCTCTCGCAATTGCCCTTGCCCACCTGCAAGCGTCCGACCCGCGACGGGCAACGGTGATGGACCGACGGGAAGTCTAGGTTACGACTTCAAAACGAGACCCGCGGTCAATCTTCCCGAGGAAACAGCGCCCTCGATGGAGGCACTGACCGCATGATCGCCACAGACGAGAATTCCATCCTGCTCCCGAACGCCCACCGGCTCGGTCCGCAACTGTTCGGGAAGTGCCTTTTTAATCAAGTCTGTGCGAAGATGCCGCCAGTCCTTCACCTGCCCGCCAAACCAGGCACCCAACTCCTGCTGGACCTTTGTCGGAATCACTTCCTCCGGGTGCAGGCCGAGCAGGGAAACCGACACCAGTGACTTCCCAACCGGAGCATACCCTCCGGCAACATCCGACATCACGGCGACATTATTGACCAAGCCCCGACCGGTTCCATTCAAGGCAATGATGGGCTCATCCAAAGGTGACTGCCCGGCCTCAAAATAAAGATTGGTAACGCTCCGCCACTTTGGCTCGTCACCTCCCACGGTTCCTGTCAATCGCTCCGCCGTGGTAGCATCGGTGGCCACCACAACCTGACTCGAGGCAATCTCCTCTCCGGATTCTAGGATCACCCGGTCCCCTTCCACAGAACGAACAGGAGTGGAAAGCCTCACTGCATCCTCCGGCAATCTTGCTGCCAGTTGATTGGAGATCTCACCCATGCCACCCATGGGCACGGTGGCGCTCCCCTTACTAAACATCTTGAAGGTAAACTCAAACATGCGGCTGGATGTCCGCAGCTCCCTCTCGAGAAAAATCCCGCCATAGAAACTCCGGAAAAAGACATCGATCATCCGTTTCGAAAATCCGGAATTTTTGAGGTAATCCTCGGTCGAGGTGTCAGGACGGGTCATGATTTCATCACACCGCAGACGTCCTACTTTCCATCTCAACAAAGCCACTCTCAGCTTGTCTAAAAGCGAACCCACGGGAGAAACAGCTGAAGTGACGAGAGCATTCGGTCGACGGAAGACATCCATGACACGATGGAGCTTCTTCCCGTCGAAGACCAGTGCTCCGGGCTCAAAGGACTTCAGTTCGAGAGCAGCGAGATCGAGAATGGCTCCCGCCGCAGGGTAAGCATCGAGATAGACCTGAAATCCGCGATCCAGCAGAAAGCCGTCCACTTTGTCGGTTCTGACCCGACCGCCCACACCATCACTGGCTTCCAAAACAAGAA
>JASFWU010000343.1:0-3311 GCA_050049035.1 Akkermansiaceae bacterium
CGATTGAGCTTGTCGCAGGCGATACTGCAGAGCTCCATCACTGCCGGTTCGCAGATTGAGTCAAAAACGCTCGTGCCCTCCTTGCGGCGTTCGACCAGGCCGGCTTCGAACAAGGTCCGGAGTTGCTTGGAGATATTGGCCTGGGTGGTGGGAAGCGTTTCCACCAATTCCCCGACCGTGCGCTCGCTTTCTTTCAATTCTTGAAGGAGGGCGAGTCTGGTGGGCTCGGCAAAAGCACGAAAGAATGTCGCGACCCGTTCAAGCTCCGCCATGTCCAGCTTCATCGAGGCATCATAACCGGATTTTTCACCTTGCACAAGAAATAACCATATGGTTATATAATCACGTTATGAAAATTGACGTGAGCCAGCTCGAAGAGGAATTGAAAGACGGGACGGTGCGAATGATTGATGTGAGAACCCCTGCAGAGTTTGGTGAAGTTCATATCGAGGGGTCGGATCTCATGCCCTTGGATCGTCTCGATCCAGACCAGTTGAAAGGCGACCGGTGCGTGCTTGTCTGTCTCTCGGGGAAGCGCTCGCAGAAGGCCTTCGATCAATTAGTGGCTGCGGGCTGCGAAGGCTTGCGGATTCTTGAGGGAGGAGTGACCGCCTGGGAAGCTGCGGGCCGTCCGGTGAACCGGGGGAAGGCTGTCATGTCGCTGGAGCGTCAGGTGCGAATAGCCGCCGGATTGCTGGTGCTGATCGGCGTAATCCTTGGCACGACCGTGCATGCGGGTTTTCTCGGAATCGCCGGTTTTGTGGGGGCTGGACTGACCTTTGCCGGACTCACCGATTGGTGCGGCATGGGAATGCTGCTCGCGAAGGCTCCCTGGAATCAGCGGAGCCCGGTGAAAGCGACGTAAAGAGGGCGTCCGGTGTCTTATCCTGCCACGGAAGCCGGGCAGAGGGTCAGGGGGAAGGCGGTTACAGATTTCTCTGCTTGGTCTTCTGAAATCGGGCGCGGGCGAGTTTTGCATCGAACTCTCTGCCGATCGAAGGCAGCCTCTTCGATGTGAGTCGCTCCGTTCTATGCTTGTTCCTTGGTTTTCTTGAGGTCGCTCTCGCTTCCGCGGCAAAGCCCAACTTCATCGTCATCTTTTCCGACGACCAGGGTTATGAAGATATCGGATGCTTTGGTTCAAAGCAGATTCGCACTCCACGCCTTGACCAAATGGCCAAGGAGGGGATGCGCTTCACCGACTTCTATGCCCAGCCCATTTGCGGGCCCTCGCGTGCGGCCTTGATGACAGGTTGCTATCCCTTGCGGGTCGCCGAGCGTGGAAACGTGAAAAACCTGCATCCTCATTTGCACAGCAAGGAGATCACCATCGCCGAAGTTTTGAAACCCTTGGGCTACGCCACCGGTTGCTTTGGTAAATGGGATCTTGGCAAGCATTCCCAGCGCGGATTCTTCAAAGATTTGACCGCAAACGACCAGGGTTTTGATTACTTTTTCGGAACGCCCACCAGCAACGATGGCTTCGTCGATCTCTACCGAAACCGGGAGCTCATTCAAAAGAAGGCGCCGATGGCCACTTTGACCCGTCGCTATACCGACGAGGTCATCTCATTCATCGAGCGCAAGAAGGACCAACCCTTCTTTGTCTATCTGCCACACACCATGCCGCACACCAAACTGGCGGCTTCGGAGGCGTTCCGGGGGAAGTCACCCCGAGGGCTTTACGGCGATGTCATCGAAGAAATCGATCATTGCACGGGACGAATCATCGATGCGGTCAAGAAGCTGGGACTCTCCGAGAACACCTGGATCATCTACACCTCCGACAATGGTCCATGGTTGATTCGCAACAAGGATTTTGAAGACGGTCATCGTCCGGGTGACCATGGAGGCTCGGCCGGCCCGTTGCGAAGCGGGAAGGTCTCCACCTGGGAGGGCGGAGTGCGTGTTCCCACCATTGCGTGGGCCCCGGGACGGATTCCGGCGGGCACCACTTGTCGAAAGATTGCCGCAACCATTGACCTTTTGCCCACACTGGCGTCTCTTGCCGGTGGCAAGGTGTCGGATGATCGGGTCATTGATGGCGAGGACATCAGTCATTTGCTGCGAGGTGACTTTGATCAGGCCACTCCTGACAAGGCCTACTACTATTACTTCATGACGCATCTTCAGGGAGTTCGTCAGGGGAAGTGGAAGTTGATCTTTCCCCGTCCGAAGGACCCGCCATGGCTGGATCGTTTTGCAAAAAACGGACACATTGCGGCTAGAGATGATGATGCCATTCCGGAGCCTCTTTTGTTCGATCTCAAGGCGGACTTGTCAGAGACCACGAACGTGGCTGGCGAGAATCCCGAAGTGGTGAAAAAGCTCAGCGCCTTGGCGGAAAAAATGCGCGAAGACCTTGGAGATCACGACAGGGTTGGAAACAACATGCGCTTCTTTGACCCCATGAAGGAACGCCCCAAAGCCCCCGTTCGAAAGTAGCGGGGATTATCCAACCAGTTCCTTGATCACTTCTCCGCCGGTCTGGCTGAGTTGTTTGAATCGCCCGCCGTGCAGGTAGGTGAGTTTGTTGTCATCCAGACCAAGCATGTGGAGGAAGGTGGTGTGGAGATCCTTGATGGGGTGAACCACATCGACCGCTTCGGCTCCCAGTTCGTCTGTTCCTCCAACCGCGCGCCCTCCCTGAATGCCGCCGCCGGCGAAAAGAATGTTCATCGCCTTGGCGTTGTGATCGCGCCCGGCCCGTGCTCCGCCACCACGGATGCCATTGTCCGGTGTCCTGCCAAATTCACCGCACCATACGACGAGAGTGTCTTTCAGCAGGTCACGTTGCTTCAGATCCCGGATCAAAGCTGCCATCGGTTGATCGACTGCGCGGATGCGCCTGCCGTGGGCTCGTTCCAGGTAGTCATGCGAGTCCCAACCGGCGGTAAAAACCTGCACGAAGCGAACCCCTTTTTCGACCAGTCGACGGGCGAGGAGGCAGCGACGTCCGAAGCTGTCGCAGTCCGGATTTCCGATGCCGTATTGTTCCTTGGTTTTGTCGCTCTCTCCCGAAAGGTCAAGAATCCCGGGAACCTCGGCCTGCATTCTGAAAGCGAGTTCGTAGGAATGCAGGCGGGCCGAGAGCTCATTGTGGTCGGGGTGTTTGTTGCGATGATCCTGCTCGAGCTGGGCCAGAAGATCGAGGTTGCGACGCTGCATTTCCTTGGTGATTCCTTCCGGCGGATTGAGATCAAGAATGGGGGAGCCCTTTTCGCGCAAAGGGGTGCCTTGAAAATGCGCGGGAAGGTAGCCGTTCGACCAGTTGGCAGCGCCACCCTGGGGGTATTGTGCTTCGGGAAGAA
>JASFWU010000269.1:0-4213 GCA_050049035.1 Akkermansiaceae bacterium
ATCCCTGGTCGAGCGACACCGACGGAGATGGGCTCACCGACGACGAGGAACAAGTCGCAGGGACCGACCCCACCTTCCCCGATTCGGACGACGACGGGCTGTCCGATTATGATGAACTCAACCACCCTCTTGCCAGTGATCCAACACTGGCTGATACCGACAATGACGGCTTGAGCGATGGCGAGGAACGTGCCAGTGGCAGTGATCCGGCTGACGCCACGATGGTCGGTCTTCCTGTCCCGGTCTTTCCCGGACCCGGCGAATTGCTTTGGAAGGTGGACAACCTTCAATTTGTCATTGATCACGGAGAAGGTGTTCGCAGCGACAGCGGAACCAATCGTGATTTCATCGAGTTGGAAGTCGACAGCATCACTGCCGACAGGAGCAGCGAGCTCCGTTTCCGTCTCTACCGGCGCGAGGGTAGAATCACTTACAACTTCTACGCGAGAGGTTCGGGTAGTTTCAACAACAACGGTAACAGCTTTAGCCGCACTGAAAACAGCGCCGATCTCACCAGTGCCTTGGGGTTGGCCGGCTTTGGCTCCGCAGACACGACCGATCCCCTCACCTTTCAAGTGAGAGGCCTGCAGGATCCGTTGGAACCTGCTCACTGGACCGTCACCTATTCAATCATCAATCAGAGGACCTCAACCACAGTGGCTGAATATGCCTTCACCGAAAGGTCGGCCGCCGATTTCGTGGTGAACCAAACGGGTGTCTGGGGCATCGATAATGTCGAGGGAATCTCCGGGCTTGATCTCACCCACGGAGTCTCTGCTTTTCGTACCACCACTCCGGTCGATCAACTCCCCGGTCTTGCCGCCCTGGCTGATCGGGACAATGACGGCATGAGTGACCTGTTCGAAATCGAGAACGGCCTCAATCCGGATGACCCCAGTGATGCCGGTCTCGATCCTGACAATGACGGCCTCGATAACTTGTCAGAGTTTTTCATTGGGTCGCTCCCGGGAAATCCCGACACAGATGGAGATGGCGTGCCCGATGGTTTGGAGGCCGCTCAATTCACCGATCCGACTTCGGCCGCCTCCCGGCCTCCCTTCTACCTGACCGGGCCTCCGGCAGGAAATGATCTCAATGGCAACGGACTGTCAGATGTCTGGGAATCCCGATACGGGGCCTTTGCCTTGGATCCCAATGGGGACGAAGATGGTGACGGCTACTCAAACCTGGATGAAGAACGAATTGGCAGTGACCCATTGGACCCCAACTCGCGATTCCAGGTTCTTTCCCACAAGTCTCTCACACCGGAGGCGGTCGATTTCACTTTCCCGCGACTCACCTACAAGAACCTCTCGGTTCTGACCTCACCGACCCTCGATAATTTCCAACCGGCGAACCTGACCCTGCAACCGGAGGGTTCGGATTACCGGGTGACTCTTCCAACCGATTCCAACAGCACTTTCCTTCGGGTGGGCATCAGAGACATCGATTCCGATCTGGACGGTCTTTCCGACTGGGAGGAGAGCGTTTTGGGATCGACCTCCACCTCGGGAGAATCCATCGCTCGCTCGGTGGCCTATGACTCCGACGGCGATGGAGAGGTCGATGGCATGATTTCCGGTGACCGGGCAATGTTCTTCGAGCGCTTTGGTCCCAGCGTCCCTTCACCCGGTGGTGTTCCCGGACCGGCGCTAAATCGGACGGAAGCCGCCCGCCTCCTCATGCAAGCGACCTTTGGTCCCACGATGAGTGATATCGAGGTTGTTCGTCGAATGGGTCTCGAGCCTTGGATCAACGATCAAATCGACAATCAACCCCCGACCCATCACGAGGATTACATCCTTCAGATTCAACAGGACCTTAACGGGCCCCATCTCGATAAAACCTACCGGACGAGTGGCGACGATGAAATCGTGAGTGACGAGAACCTGGACTCCGCTTTTGCCAGGGCCGCCGTTTCCGCCCCCGATCAGTTAAGGCAACGGGTCGCCTTTGCCCTTTCGCAGATCCTCGTCATTTCCCGGCAGGATGGTGCGATCGATCAAAACACCCGGGCTCTGGCCCGCTACTACGACCGCTTGGTGGACCATGCCTTTGGAAACTACTACGACCTCCTCATGGGTGTGACCCTCGATGCCAACATGGGCCGGTATCTTTCCCATGCCGGAAACCTTCCGCCCGCACCGGAGATCAATCGTTTTCCCGATGAAAATTACGCCCGGGAAGTGATGCAGCTCTTCTCGATCGGACTTTGGGAACTCAAACCGGATGGCACCCGCAAACTGGACCAGTCCGGCAACCCCATTCCAACCTATGGGAATGAGACCATTACCGAACTGGCCCGTGTGATGACCGGACTCTGGTTCTCCAACAACGGATGGGGCAGCCAAACCGGACAGGACGAGGAACACCTCGCGCCCATGGAGATCTTTCCGGACTATCACGATTTTGGAGAAAAAACGCTCCTGAACGGCTTTGTCATTCCGGCCCGCGAACCCAGTGTCGACAACGGTTTGCAGGATGTCCGCGATGCCATTCGCCACTTGGTGGAACATCCCAGCTGCGCACCCTTTGTTTCCAAAGGGCTCATTCAATTCCTGGTCACCGGTAATCCCTCGCCCGCCTACGTTGCCCGGGTGTCGGCTGTCTTCGCCGATAACGGCCAGGGCGAACGGGGTGACCTGGCCGCCGTGGTGAAAGCCATTCTGATGGATGTCGAGGCGCGCGATCCTGTCATCGCAAACTCCCCCGACTATGGCATTCTTCGCGAACCCGTCATTCGCACGATGCATCTGGCCCGGCTGACGAAACTCAATCGATCCCGCAAGATGGTTTGGTGGGACTACGGTGACTACTACGAGGACATGCTGCAATCGCCGCTCTACTCCCCCACGGTCTTCAATTTCTATCGACCCGATTACTCACCACCGGGCGCGCTTGACCAATCAAGCCTCAGTGGTCCTGCCTTTCAGATTGCCAATTCCTACACCACGATCTCTCTGCCAAACCGACTTTGGGACATCGCCGACCGGGGGTTCCGTCTGAGCGGCAGATACCATTTCCCTCCGGACTACGGAGACTTCATGACTTATCTTGGGGATAACGAAACTTTGTTGGACTACCTCAATCTGGTCATTTGTGCGGGACGCATGAAGGCGAGTACCCGCTCCCTCCTCATCACCCATCTGGACCAGGCGGAGTTCTCCGACCCAGTGGAAAAAGCCCGCCTTGCCGTCTACCTCACCTTGATGTCACCCGAAGGCTCCGTTCAGCGTTAACCCAAACCATTCATTTCCCATGTCACCACTCGCCAGTCTTTCCCGCCGCCGCTTTCTTGGACGCGGGGCATGCACCGCTCTCGGGTCCACCTCGATCATGTCCACCTTGCTCAACCTCAAGTTGGCCAACAATGCCATCGCCTCGAATCTCCCCCCCGACGGCGAGGACCGCAAGACCCTCGTCTGTCTCTTTCTGGGCGGAGGAATTGACTCCTTTAACTTCCTCGTACCACGGGACAACACACGGTATGAGGAATACGCCACCACCCGCACCAATCTCGCCCTGCCCCAAGACGCACTCCTTCCCTTGAATCAGACCAGCGGTGGCGATGGACTCGACTACGGTTTGCATCCTGCCACCGGCGGGCTCCAGACCCTTTTCAATGGGCCTGATCCTGGAAGACGTCTCTCGTTTATCACCAACATCGGGACCCTGGTCGAACCGATGACCGTGGAGGAATACTCGGAAAGGCTCAAAACAAGACCCCAGGGACTTTATTCCCACAGCGATCAAAGCACGGCCTGGCAAACCTCCCTTCCTCTTGGAGATGTCAAGTTAACGGGCTGGGCCGGAAGAGCAGCGGACGTCTTACACGACACCTCGAATGCCGGAAGCCAAACCTCGATGAACATCTCGTTCGCAGGAAACAATGTCTTTCAAGTCGGTCGTGACACCCAGCAATATGTGATGACGAGCCGGGGAACCCAATCACTCTCCCAACAGTCCGGTGACAATCATCCGACAGCCATTAAGAACCTCGCCCTGAAATCAGTTCTTGAACAGGAGTATGCCAATCTGATGGACAAGGCATTTGCCGAGCTCACCAGTCAAAGCCTCGAACAGCAGGCCGTCATTCAGGAGAAGTTTGACTCACTCGCGGACGATTTTGCCGGAGTCGAGTTCCCGGATTCAAGCATTGGGAGAGAACTTCTGGCGGCTCTCAAAACCATTGCTCTACGGCAGGACCTCGGTC
>JASFWU010000037.1:0-13544 GCA_050049035.1 Akkermansiaceae bacterium
GACGAGATTTGTGACGAGATGGGTGTTGATCTTCTTCGTGGGTGCCGGAGTAGCCTGGGCCGAGGATCAGAAGAAGAATGGCCTGCCGGGGGATGAGTTTGTTCGATTGTTGACTCTCGTTCAAACGGGGAAAACGCCGTCCATTTACGGGTCGGTTTGTTATCCTCGTTGGGCTAAGCCGATGGACGGGCTGAAGTCGGTTGCGGTCGAGGGGATTGCGGAACACGCAAACCGGGAGGCAAAAAGAAAGGGGCTCAAGTTGGAGCTGGTTGGAAAGCCGGTTGTTGATGGCGAGGTGGCCGGAGTTTTGTTGCGACGCTCGGGCGGTGGAATCAAGGCGGGGGTTTTTCCGGCCTATCTTTTTCGTGACGAAAAGAACGGCTGGGGATTTCTGGGTTTTCCGATTCCCTACAAAAGGCCTGCCATTCCTGGTTTTCCCCGTGATCGTGATGATGAGTTTCTTGAGGATGCTTTGAATGACCCGACGCCCTATGATGGGGTGCTGTATGAGTTTGATGCGGCGACCCGGAAACAGTTTGAAGCTGTGACCGCGAAGCTGGAAACCGCAATCCGTGCGATGAAAGGAAAAGGTGGTAGGGCCGCCGGGCGGGAAGGGAGAAACAAGTGAACACTCGAAGTGCAAGTATTTCATCGGAAGCAGGGAAAAGGCTGAATCGTTGAAGTTCGGTGAAGGACGAGTTCATTCCCCAATCGCTGGAAGTGGCGAGAGATGTTACCGAGGAGGAGTATCGCAAGGCGCTCCTTCAGTCGCGGCTTACGTGGATTTTCACCTTCGCAGTTCCGATAGGGATGTTTGGCTACTGGCTGTTGGTTGACGCCTCTGTCTTTCACGAGAATGAGGCTCCGCCCTTCAGGCCTGCCATTGCCGGAGGGGTTCTGATCAACAGGATCCTTTACTACACCCTGAAAGAGGGCAAAAAGATGTCCACCCTTCGGATGCAAAAATACAAGGAGCTGAGGACGCTTCGGAAGTTTCGACAATCGGACGGATCCTAGCATTACCAGCTGGGCGATCGCGGGCGATGCAAGGATTTTCAGAACGAGGATTTCCCAATCGCCGAAACTCTGTTGGCCGTGCTAAACTATTGGGAAGTATGAAGGCTGAAAATCTCAAGTTAACAATTTTTGCGATTCTGATGCTGAGCGGGCTTCCGGCATTCGCCAATCTGGAGAAGCGATTGAAGTATTACGCAGACCAAATTCAGGAGCACGTTGATTTGGAGCGATGGTCGGTCACTTCTTCCTCCGACAGTCTGATGATCGAGTCGAAGTTTAATGTGGGTCTGACACCACGAATGAATCCTGCGATCGGGCAGGAACCCCGTCAGGTCCGTTACAAAATCGTGGTGCGGTTTGAGAAGAAGCTGACAAGCCAACAATACAAGGCGCTGGTGATGAAGAGGGCGGAGCATCTGGCGTTAAAAGCTGCCGGTCTCAGGGATATCGACTCCTACAATCGGACCATGAAGTTTCTGAGAGAAAATCCCCTTCCTCGTTACTTCATTCAAGGCAACTCAGGCAGCTATCATGGCTACCTCTCCAGCACGGATACGGGGTGGGTGTCGATTAGTCCGATCTCCTCGTTTGCGGAGTCCAAGGGAGTGGAAGGCGTGATTGATGCCTTGATCTGGCCGTTGCAGCAATAGCGTGGCGAGGTGGGCTGGAATTTTAAGACGTGTGATCGAATGAAGATACTCCAGATCATATTGATGGTCCTTTGCCTGGTATTGTCGTTTAAGGCATTTCAAAAACAGCCGTTGATCAAGATGCCTACTGAGGAAGCGATTGTCCTCATTGAACAAGGGTATCTCCGACAGAATTTGGATGATTCGGAGAGGAGCGGGTTTGAATTCGCAAAAAGTCAAATTCTTGCAAATCAACGGGCGATGAATTCAGCAAACAACTTTTCGTTGAGTTCGCTGTTTATCGTGAGTGGCTTTGTTTTGATGCAAGGAGTTATTCTTTTTTTGCTGCCGGAAAAAGGGAGGCGAATCTGAAGAGTAGACCGGCAGAGTTTTTCCCGGTCATCCATCGTGCTTGCGAATCCTGAGCTCAGATTAAATGCTCCAGGGCGTCGAAGAATCTCGGATACTTCGGCTGCCAGCCGGTTTCCAGAATCCGGGCATTACTCACGCTCTTATGAGTCCAGGCTCTTTTGCGTGAGGTGTTCTTTTCTCCGGTCGGGGGGAGAGGGCGGTCGAAGTGGTCGGCCAAGCCCTGGTAGCATTCCAACTGGGATAGGGGATGGCTGTCGGAGACATTAAAGATGCCCGGAGCCTTGAGACGGGCAAGGTGAAGGACGGCCGAGGCGGCATCCTCGACATGAATCTGGTTGAGAATGCGCCTTCCGTCTTCCTCGATCACCGCTGTGCCTTCGAGAAACTTGCGCAGGACGACACTTCGACCCGGCCCGTAGAGTCCGGCAAGGCGGGCCACGGTGCCGCCTCCGGAAAGGATGACTTGCTCCGCTTCGAGGAGAATCTGCGAGGTCTCCCGGATGGGTTCGGTGGGAGAGTCTTCATCGACTTCCGAGCCGTCGGTTTGATGATAGACCGAAGTAGACGAAGTGAGCACAAGGTGGCTTTCGGGAAAGCTGTGAAGGAGGTTCCTGGACCCTTCGAGAAAGACCCCGCGGTAGGCCTCGGGACCACCGCGTCCAGAAGATGCACAGTGAATGACGACTTCAGGAGGAGGAATTAAGGCGGCCAGATCCGCGACGGCTTGGGGCGAGGAAAGGTCGCAGGCTTCACATCCCTCGCCACCGGATTTGGTCACGGGGATGACCTGGTAGCCGGTCGCTTGCCGGGCGATTTCACTGCCGAGGTATCCGGCACCGGCGATGAGGAGGACGGGCTTCATGATTGAGAATAGTATCGAGCCAGTCCATCGGCAACGGCTTGTGCGTATTCGTGATAGATTTTTGAGGGATCTTTTTTGAAGCGTTCGACAAATGGCCGGCTGTTCATGACATAGGGCTCCATGAAAATGACGGGGCATTGGTAGAGCCGGTTGGCGAGAAGATTGCGGGCCCAGAGATTGGGATGGTTGGCAACCATCTGAGAGGTCTTGGAAAGAGCAAAGTAGCGGTAGGCGGGGAGTCCGATCTGCTCGTTGAAAGTTGCGGCAATCTCACGGGCGAGGGGAATCTCCTCGGTGATGGTTCCTGACAGGAGTCGTTGAAGCATCTCGAAGCGTTCGTCTTCGTGGGACAGCTCGGTTGCGGTGTAGGTGCCGTTGAGGATGATGTGAAAGTGTTGCCTTGATTCGAGGGTGGACGCCGCCGAGCCATTGAAGTGGAGGCAAATGACGAGGTCGGGTTGGATCAGGTCGTTGACCAGGCGGGCGCGCTCGCGAATCTCCGAGGTGCGATAAAAGAGACGGGGATCGAGGAAGTCCTTGGCCCGGTCCTTGGTGACGGGTTCGAGTTTTGAACGAAGCAGGGTCACCGAGGCTCCCAGCTTTTCGAGCATGGGAGCAAGGACCTGTGCGGTTGCCAGTGTCATCGAGCCTTCGCGAATGATGATGTCGCTCCAACGATGCTCCCTTCCTTCCAGTGCGGCGTAGTTCCCTCCGATGTGGCCGGGGTCGAGCGCGATCTTCAGGCCGGTCAGTGGAAGGGGGCGTTCCGGATCGAGGTCACTCCGTCTTTTCCATGGGTAGATGGCACCGGGGGGCTTTTGATCCTCCGCAGCAAATTTCAAGGCGAAGCTGTTGACGGTCGCCTTTTCCTTCTCGGCATCAACCGCGATCCACTTCCGCCAGACGTCATGTTTGGTGTAAATAGTCTCGAGTCGTTCAAGAAAAGTTGCCCGCGAAATGGTTTTCTGGAAGCGCTCGAGCTCCGACCAATCGGGACGCCTGCCGAGCTCGGCGAGGAGAGGGGAGGGGCCGGGTTTTGGCCGGTTCTTTTCGGGCACGGGCACGCGCGGCGTCTCGTCTTTTTTTGGCAAAAGGAAAAGTGCAGCCAATCCAAGGAGCGGGAGGAAAATGGCGAGCAGGCGAAATGGCGTTTTATCTTTCGTGCGGCTCATGCTTCACTCGTCGTGGACAACGATTTGGCGTTGTGCGTTGAAACTAAACATGGATTGAGCGAATGAGAATCTTGTTTCTGGGTGATGTGGTCGGTGCGCCGGGGCGCAATGCGGTGATTGCTTCGCTAAAGGCGATCAAGGAGGAGCACGGGATTGATTTCGTGATTGTGAATGGAGAAAATTCCGCCGGCGGACGGGGGATCACTCCCAAGATCTGCATCGACCTTCTTCGCGCGGGAGCGGCGGTGGTGACCACCGGAGACCATGTCTGGGACCAGCGGGAGATTCTTGATTATTTCCCGACCGAGCCCCGCTTGCTGCGGCCGATCAATTTTGTCGATGCCCCGGGAGCCGGGTCAGTGGTGCTGGAGACGGACAAGGGAAAGGTAGGAGTGCTAAATGCGATGGGACGGGTCTTCATGAATCCGCCTTTGGAGAATCCCGTCGTCCTCCTTGAGGAGGAAATCGAACGGCTTCACGAGGAGGGGGTTCGCATCATTGTGGTTGATTTTCATGCCGAGGCGACCAGCGAGAAAATCGCCATGGGACGGGCACTCGACGGCAAGGTGTCGCTTGTGGTGGGGACCCATACCCATGTCCAGACCGCCGACGAGACCATTTTTCCGGGAGGCACGGCCTATCTTACTGATGCCGGAATGTGCGGTCCCGACGTTTCGGTTTTGGGGCGCGAGGTGGAACCGGTGGTGTGGAAGTTTCGCACGGGCCTGCCCACCCGGTTTCCCGTGGCAGGCGGCGAGGTGAGGCTCTGCGGAGTGATCGTCGAGGTGGACGAGTCAACAGGTAAGGCCGCGGGGGTCGAGAGGTTCTCGTTTTTGACCTCCCGGAAGAATCCCTGAGAAGGTCATATTTTGCCTGCCAGAGGGCGTTGGAACCCCCTAAAACAAAGGCTTCACGCGAAATCTGCTTTCTTTTCAAAATACTTTTGACAGAGTGACCGACTTTGCTAGCGTTCGCCCCGCTCTCGGCAGGGGGGTGACCGGGAAGAGCGTCTCAAGTATCGTCTTGCGTTCCCTCGTCCCATCGTCCCGCTTTCGAAAGCGCTCACAACAACAACTTTCTGGTTCTGCTTTTGTAGCTCAGGGGTAGAGCGCGTCCTTGGTAAGGACGAGGTCGCGGGTTCAATTCCCGCCAAAAGCTCCAGGCAGTTGGGTGAGTTTCCCAAAACCAGCTAAAACAAAAACAACCAAAACAATGGCTAAAGAACAGTTCGAACGGAACAAGCCTCACGTCAACGTCGGCACCATCGGTCACGTTGACCACGGCAAAACCACCTTGACCGCTGCAATCACCACCATCCTCGCCGAGGAAATGGGTGGTGAAGCAAAGGCTTATGACGAAATCGACGCCGCTCCCGAGGAGAAAGAGCGTGGAATTACCATCTCGACCGCTCACGTGGAATACGAGACCAGCAACCGTCACTACGCACACGTTGACTGCCCGGGTCACGCTGACTACGTCAAAAACATGATCACCGGTGCCGCTCAAATGGACGGTGGTATCCTCGTGGTTTCCGCTGCAGACGGCCCCATGCCCCAGACCCGTGAGCACATCCTGCTTGCCCGTCAGGTTGGTGTGCCCGCTCTCGTGGTCTTCCTGAACAAGACCGACCAGGTCGACGACGAAGAGCTCCTCGAGCTTGTCGAAATGGAAGTGCGCGAGCTTCTCAGCCAGTATGAATTTCCCGGCGACGACATCCCTGTCGTCAAAGGATCCGCTCTCAAGGCTCTCGAGGGAGACGCTTCCCACAAAGAGGCCATCCTCAAGCTCATGGAAGCTGTCGACAGCTACATCCCCGAGCCCGAGCGTCCCGTCGATCAGGACTTCCTCATGCCCATCGAGGACGTGTTCTCGATCGAAGGTCGTGGAACCGTGGCCACCGGTCGTGTGGAGCGCGGAATCATCAAGAAGATGGAAGAGGTCGAGATCGTGGGAATCCGCGACACCCAGAAGACCACCATCACCGATATCGAAATGTTCCGCAAGCTCCTCGACGAAGGGCGTGCCGGTGACAACGTCGGTCTCCTCGTTCGTGGCCTCAAGAAGGATGACCTCGAGCGTGGCCAGTGCATCGTGAAGCCTGGTTCGGTGACTCCTCACACCAAGTTCAGCGCAGAGGTCTACGTCCTCTCCAAGGACGAAGGTGGACGTCACACCCCGTTCTTCTCGAACTACCGCCCGCAGTTCTACTTCCGGACCACTGACGTGACCGGTTCGATCGAACTTCCGGACGGAGTTGAAATGGTGATGCCCGGCGACAATGTCAGCCTGACCATCACTCTCATCACCCCGGTTGCCATGGAAAAATCCATGCGCTTCGCAATCCGCGAAGGTGGCCGCACGGTCGGTGCCGGCCGCGTCGGCGACATCATCGAGTAACTTCGATTTAAAGACAGGCGGCGGTTCTGAAACGCATCATCGCTTGTCGGCTGGTTTTACAGGGGCACTCCTCAATCGGGAGTGCCCCTCACTCGCCTCCAAATCCCAATCATTTAAAGAAAGCAAGTTTAGGACAGTAGCTCAATTGGTAGAGCATCGGTTTCCAAAACCGAGGGTTGCAGGTTCGAGTCCTGTCTGTCCTGCCACTTTCACCCCCAATCCCATATCTCTCAATGTTCCAGAAACTCTTCAGATTCATCGGCGAAGTCAAAACCGAGCTTCGCAAAGCCTCATGGCCCTGGGAGTCCGATCCCAAAATCAAGGGATTCAAGAAGTACAAGGAACTGATTGATTCCACCGTGGTGGTCCTCGTGGCCATCATTCTTCTCGCCGCCTACGTCTCCCTGTGGGATCTCATTCACACCACCGCAGTTGGCCTGCTTGGTAAACTGGGAGGCTAGATCCTCCTCTCTCCCGTTTTTAACTTTCTCTTTTCTCGTCCGTAGTCCTCTTCCAATGCCCACGATTCCCGCTCCCAAAGACCAATGGTATGTCGTTCACGTTCTCTCCGGCCAGGAGGCGAAGGTGAAGTCACGGATTGAGCGTCTGGTCGAATCCGAAGAGTTGTCGGACAAAATTTTTAACGTCCTCGTCCCCACCGAGCTGGTCTCCGAAGTGCGGGCCGGCAAGAAAACCGAGCAGAAGAAGAAATTCTTCCCCGGTTATGTCATCATGAACATGCACCTCCTCGACGAACACAACGAGGTGATTGAGGACACATGGTCCTTCATGCAACAACTCGACGGAGCAATCGGCTTCGCCGGGGCCAAGAGCAAGCCCATCCCGATGCGCCCCAAGGAGGTCGCCAGCATGCTCAGCCAAATCGAGGAACGGGCCGGCAGCGTCCGTCCGTCCATCGAATTCGAGGTGGGTGACACCGTCAAGGTGTCCGATGGCCCCTTCGAATCCCAGTCCGGGATTGTCGAGGAAATCGACCCCGAACGCGGCAAGATGCGCGTTGCGGTGACCATTTTTGGCCGTTCCACTCCCGTGGAGCTGGAATACTGGCAAGTAGAGAAGGGCTAAAACCAATTAAATCTCGAATCAAAGCGGATTGATCTTGACATTTTTCGCGAGATGATCCCACACACGCGCCGCCCACGGCGAAAATACCCACCGATCGACCTAAAACCATGGCAAAGGAAGTAAAATCAGTTCTCAAACTCCAGATCCAGGCTGGACAAGCCAACCCGTCTCCTCCCGTCGGCCCCGCCCTCGGTCAGGCCGGGGTGAACATCATGGGATTCTGCAAGGAATTCAATGCAGCGACCCAGGGTTCAGCTGGTGATCTCCTCCCGACCGTGATCACGGTCTATAAGGACGCCAGCTTCTCTTTCGTCACCAAGCAGCCGCCTGCAGCGGTGCTTCTCAAGAAGGCCGCAGGCCTCGCTTCCGGTTCCGGGGAGCCCAACAAGAAAAAGGTCGGCAAGATTTCCAAAGCCAAGCTGATGGAAGTGGTCGAGCGCAAGCTCCCCGACCTCAACACCAGCGATCCCGAGCAAGCCGCCAAGATCCTGGCTGGCACCGCCATGCAAATGGGGCTCGAAATCGAGTGGTAGAATTCTCAACCCGCAGGAGGAGGGCCGGATTTGGTATCCGGGCGCTCCGAAAGCACTGCAACCCAAAACAATGAGCAGCAAACGAAGCAAAAGATACGAGAAGGCCGCCGCCCTCGTCGAAGATGGGAAAAGCTATTCCCTCGAAGACGCCGTGGCTCTTCTGAAAACCTTCCCGACCCCGAAATTCGACGCTACCGTCACTCTTTCGGCTCACCTTGGTGTTGATCCCCGCAAAAGCGACCAGATGGTCCGCGGATCGGTGGCCCTTCCGCACGGAACCGGTAAGTCGGTCAAAGTGATCGTGTTCGCCTCCGGAGATGCCGCCAAGGCAGCCGAGGAAGCCGGAGCCGACGAAGTTGGTTTCGAAGACCTCATCAAGAAGGTCCAGGGTGGTTACACTGATTTCGATGCCGCCATTGCGACTCCCGACGCCATGACCGAGGTTCGTAAGATCGCCCGGGTTCTCGGACCGCGCGGCCTTATGCCGAATCCGAAGACCGGCACCGTCACTGATGACACCGCGACTGCCGTAAACGCCGTGAAAGCCGGCCGGATCGACTACAAGGTTGACAAGAGTGGCAATATTGCTGCGGCTTGCGGAAAAGCCTCCTTTTCCGAAGCCCAGTTGGTTGAAAACGCCAGCGCTTTCCTCGACAGCATCGTCAAGGCCAAGCCTGCCTCAGCCAAAGGGAACTACATCCAAAGCTTCACTCTGGCGGCCTCGATGCTTCCCGGAGTGCCTCTTGATATCTCAGTCTACAACGCCTAACCGATTACGCCGAACATGAATCCAGATAAGAAATATATTCTCGACGAAATCAAGGGACGCGTTGACGAGTCCGACTTCGTTCTCGTGGTGGACTACACCGGAACCACTGTTCCTTCCTTCAACGAGCTTCGTGCCCGTCTTTTGGAACAAGGTGCCGAGTGTCACGTGGCCAAGAATTCCTTCATGAAGCGGGTGCTTTCCGACTCCGGCCTTCCGGACCTCGGTGCCGAGCTTGTCGGCCAGACCGCTTTCGTGACCGGTTCCGCCGATGTCTGTGCCGTCGCCAAGGTGGTGGCCAATTTCCAAAAGGAGTTCGAAAAGCCCGAAATCAAGGCCGGAATTCTCGACGGAAACGTCCTCAGTGCCGACCAGGTCAAGGGACTTGCTTCTCTTCCTCCACGCGAGGTGCTGCTCGCCCAGCTCCTCTCGACGATCAATGCTCCGGCCTCCAAGCTGGTGCGCACCCTCAACGAGCCGGGCGCAAGTCTCGCCCGGGTCATCAAGGCCAAGTTCGACGAAGGAGAATAACAAATTTGAACGGATGGCCCGATTTTCTCTGCCTGTCAGGGGAGAGGAGGCCTGGAAAACAAAACTGGTTCCTCGTCGTCCTGCGGCCGTTGGATGAAATGGACGAAGGCTTTCGTTCGCGACGATACCGACCCAACAAAAAACAATGTCAGACATTACTAAAATTGCAGAAGAGCTCGGCAAGCTTACCGTCCTGGAAGCTGCCGAATTGGTAAAACACCTCGAAGAGGAGTGGGGCGTCAGCGCCGCAGCTCCCGTCGCAGTTGCCGCCGGTGGCGGTGGTGGCGGTGGAGACGCAGCACCTGCTGAAGAGAAGACCGACTTTGACGTCGTCCTCGCCGAAGCTGGTGGCAACAAGATCGCCGTGATTAAGGCGGTTCGCGAAGTTGCTTCCGGACTCGGACTCGCCGACGCCAAGAAATTGGTCGAAAGCGCACCTGCACCCGTCCTCGAAGGAGCCAGCAAAGACGATGCCGAAGCCGCCAAGGCCAAGCTCGAGGAAGCTGGAGCCAAGGTCGAGCTCAAGTAAGCTCCTCCGGATTTCCCCCGGTTTCGGTCTTCGGACCGGAGCCGGGCCCGGTCGGAGGAAAAGGCCTTTCATCACCGAATCCCGCCCAAATTTTACATTTGGGATTTTTCGTCGATAGTCCTTTCCCTCCGTTCGTGCCCACCGTCACACGTTGTCATAAGCGGAATTGCAATTCCAGACCCAGAACCACACGCCCATTTCCGATTGCTTGAGTTGAGCAAGCGGGATTGGCGTTAACTCTCATCCGGATCCCAAAATTATGTTGAAGCGAGAATACTTTGGAACCATCGAGGAGGTCATCGAACCACCAAACCTGATTGAGGTTCAATCCAAGTCCTACGAGGACTTCCTGCAAAAGGACGTGCCACCGTCCAAGCGCACCGAAACCGGCCTGCAAGCCGTTTTCCAGGAGGTCTTCCCGATCAAATCCTATGACGAAACGATCGAGTTGGGCTTTGTGTCCTATGACATCGAAGATTCCAAATCGAGCGCCCTTGACGCTCTCCGGACCGGGGAAACTTTCTCCGCCGCCCTTTACGTGACCTTCAATTTGAAGGACGACACGGGTACCAAAAAAGAGCGCGTTTACATGGGCGAGCTTCCCATGATGACCCGTCGGGGAACTTTCGTGATCAACGGCGCCGAGCGCGTGATCGTTTCCCAGCTCCACCGTTCTCCGGGGATCTGCTTCGAGAAGTCGATTCACCTCAACGGAAAGATCCTTCACAGCTTCCGCATCATCCCGGATCGCGGTTCCTGGCTTGAAGTCCAGTTCGACACCAACGACCTGGCCTACGTCTACCTCGACCGCCGCCGTCGCCGCCGGAAGTTCCTCGTGACCACTTTCCTTCGCGCCCTTGGATACCCGACCGAGCGCGATCTGGTCTCCAACTTCTACAACATCCAGAAGCTCAAGATCAGCGACAAGATGGACGAAGAGTCCCTCGCCAACCTCATGCCTTTCGAGGATATCATGGACGGTGAAGTGGTCGTGGCCCGCGCTTACGAACCACTCTCGATCGGGGTGATCCGCCAGTTGGTGGCCCTCGGACAAAAGACCATCGAGGTCATTGACTCCAGTGAAGACGAGATCCTCGTCAAGTCGCTCAAGAAAGATCCGGCTTTCGACGAAGAGTCCGCTCTCAAGGACATCTACCGCAAACTTCGCCCCGGCGATCCGCCGACCGCAGCCAACGCCCGTGCTCTTCTCAAGCGTCTCTTCTTTGATCCCAAGAAATACGATCTCACCCGCGTGGGTCGCTACAAGATCAACCAGAAGCTCAAGATCGACGTCAATTCAGACGAGCGCATCATGGTCGGGGAGGATTTCCTCGCCGCCACCAAGTATCTCCTCGGACTCAAGAAAGGGGAGGGCATCCTGGATGACATCGATCACCTCGGCTCACGTCGTGTTCGTGCAGTGGGCGAGCTTCTCGCCAACCAGTGCCGTGTCGGTCTCGCCCGCACCGAGCGTCTCGTGAAGGAGCGCATGACTCTTTTCGATGTCAATATCGAGGGCATGACCCCGCAAAAGCTCATCAACCCGAAGGCTCTCAGCGCCGTGGTGCGCGACTTCTTCGGTCGTTCCCAGCTCTCGCAGTTCATGGACCAGACCAACCCGCTGGCTGAGCTCACTCACAAGCGTCGCCTGTCGGCTCTTGGACCTGGTGGTCTGAATCGCGATCGCGCCGGATTCGAAGTGCGCGACGTTCACACCTCCCACTACGGTCGGATCTGCCCGATTGAGACCCCGGAAGGTCCGAACATTGGTCTCATCAACTCGATGTGCACCTACGCCCGGATCAACGAGTTTGGATTCATCGAGACTCCCTACCGGGTAGTGAAGAAAGGAAAAGTGACCAACCAGATCGAGTATCTCACCGCCGATCAAGAGGAAGGATATCTCATCGCCCAGGCCAATAACCCGATTGAAAAGACCGGGAAGTTTGTCCACTCACGTATCACCGCCCGCGAGCGTGGCGAGTTCATCGAAGTTGACCCCGATCGCGTCGACTACATGGACGTTTCTCCGAAGCAGCTCGTTTCGGTTGCGGCGGGTCTCATTCCTTTCCTCGAGCACGATGATGCCAACCGCGCGCTCATGGGATCGAACATGCAGCGCCAGGGTGTGCCTCTTCTCAAGTCCGACTCTCCTTACATCGGAACCGGACTCGAAGAGAAGGCGGCCCGCGATTCGCGCTCGGTCATCGTGGCCGAGGCGGACGGGATTGTGGCTGCTTCCTCCGCGGAATACATCATCACCACCAAGGACGGTGAGCTTCCGGTGGCACCTCAGCGCTTCCTTTCCGAGCCCGAAGCCATCAAGTCGAATCCCGACAAGGGAATCTTCGTTTATCCGCTTCGGAAGTTCATGCGTTCGAACTCCGGTTCCTGCATCAACCAGAAGCCGCTCGTTCAGACCGGAGACAAGGTCAAGAACGGAGACATCATTGCCGATGGTCCGAATACTCAAAACGGTGAGCTCGCTCTCGGTGCCAACGTTCTCGTGGCCTTCATGCCCTGGAACGGATACAACTTCGAGGATGCCATCGTGATCTCGGAGCGCATGGTGAAGGACGACATTTACACCTCGATTCACATCAGCGAATTCGAGTGTGCCGCCCGTGACACCAAGCTCGGACCCGAGGAAATCACCCGTGATATTCCAAATGTCGGGGAAGAGGCGCTCAAGAACCTCGATCACGACGGGATCGTCCGCATCGGGGCCGAAGTGAAGCCCGGCGACATTCTCGTTGGTAAGATCACTCCGAAGTCCGAAACCGAACTTGCTCCGGAGGAGCGCCTCCTTCGTGCCATCTTTGGTGAGAAGGCCGCGGATGTGAAGGATACCTCGCTTCGTGTTCCTTCCGGCTGCACCGGGATCGTCCAGGACATTCGTATCTCCACCCACGGCATGGCCCGTCGCAAGGAGATCGAAGGCGATCCCGCCAAGCTCAAGAAGCAACTCAAGAAGATCAACGACGATTACAAGAAGAAGAAAGACCAGCTCACCGACCAACTCACGGAGAAGCTGTCCGACATTCTTCTCGGGGAGAAAATCCCGCTCGACGTGGTGAACGCGCAGTCCGGCGAAATCATCATCCCGGCCAATCGCAAGATCACCAAGACCCTTCTTCGCAAGCTCGCTTCGGTCTATGATCACATCGAAATCGATCCTTCCCCGATCCGGAACAAGATCCTTGAGATCGTTTCCAGCTTCGAGGGACGCTTCGCCGAGCTCGACGGAGATCGTGAACGCCGCCTCGACCAGATCGAGAGTGGTGACGAAATCGATCCCGGCGTGGTCAAGGAAGTGAAAGTCTTTGTTGCCGCCAAGCGAAAGCTCAGCGTCGGTGACAAGATGGCCGGTCGTCACGGAAACAAAGGTGTTGTCGCGGTCATCGTGCCGGAAGAGGACATGCCCTACCTTTCCGACGGAACTCCGGTTGATATCTGTCTCAACCCGCTCGGGGTGCCTTCCCGGATGAACGTGGGACAGGTTCTTGAAACCCACCTCGGAGTGGCCGCCAAAGCGCTCGGCTTCAAGGTCGCGACTCCGATTTTCGACGGGATTCCCGAAGAGAAGATCTGGGAATACATGTCCGAGGCCAAGAAAGTCGAGGGCTTCACCTGGATCGGAGATGGTAAGG
>JASFWU010000270.1:0-4204 GCA_050049035.1 Akkermansiaceae bacterium
CCGCATTTCGATAAAATCGGCCATTTCGCGCTGATGGGAACTCTTGCGTTTCTTGCACTCCAGGTCTTTGTCCCAAGAATGAAGTCGGGACATCAAAACGGTGTCCGTAGGATCATTGTTATTCTCCTTCTTTTCATTGGACTGGAAGAGGGGTCACAAGCATTCAATCCCAACCGCACCTTCTCGATACCGGACTATCTCTTCAGTGTTGCCGGAGTGGCCGTCGCTGTGATCGTCTTTTCCTACTGGCACACCAGAAACGTTCGACACGCAGTCAAGGCATCTTCGAGAACGAAGGAGTGACAAGACAGACAGTGAAGCGCCTAATGGCGAACTTAAGCCCAGTCCATCCCGGGCCAATAGATCCGGGACCGCCGAGGGAAGATCTCCTCCCCTCATTCGATCCCCGCAGACCGGACATTTGGGGGGCTTCGGACTTCCACCGGAATCCGGCGGCGAATAAAGGCTCCCTTAGGACATACGTCCAACTGGTTAGTCCAAGAAGACGATTTTGCCCGGCTGCCCCTGAGCCTCGGCATCAGCCTGAGCCTGCCTGGCATGTTGCTCAGGCGAGCAGGAGGAATCGATGGGAGCATCAGGAGCCTCTTCGCTAGCCTGGACCAGCCCTTTTTCAACAAGGTAAGCCTCGACTTCTTCTCCGCTGACATCGGGAAGCATCACTCCATCAACCTCAACACACGGGCTGAGAGGTTGTCCGCTCCGCTGCTCCATTTCCCAACGGAAGGCAGGGTTCTTAATGATGTCCTTTTCCTCAAAGGAAAGGTCATACTTCCGCATGATGGCACGAACACCTTCGCTCCAACCGCAAAAGGTTTTCAGGTAAGCTGTAATCTGAGGTTTGGTCTCGCTCATGGGCAGATCATAGCTCGCCCGACTCACTTTGCAACCACCCACCTCCACCCGGAGTTTCAAGCCGGATCCGGTCACCAGCCACCACGTCCAACCGTGCAATCCCGTCGAGTTCTGTCCACACCCCCTCATGGAACCACTGATTTCTTCCTGGCTTCCCATTCGGTCGTGGTCCCTTGCTCCGGCGCTGGGTGAGCAGAGAAACGGTCATTGATTCCAGAAACTCGATCTCGCGAATCAAACCGTCGCCTCCCCGCCATTCCCCTTCTCCGCCCGAACCGGCTCGTAATCCGAATTCGCGAACTCGAACCGGAAAACGCTCTTCCAGAATCTCCACATCGGTAATCGCGGTGTTGCTCATGTGGACATGTCTCCCGCTGCGGCCAGGCCACCCCGGACCAGCACCTCCACCTCCTCCGAGAGTTTCGTAGAAGCCGAAGCTCTGGTTACCGAACAGGAAATTGTTCATCGTCCCCTGCCCGTTGGCTTGTAATCCGAAGGCTTCCAGCAATACATCCACGATGCGCTGGCTGGTCTCGACATTCCCGCCGACAACGGCCGGGCACTTTTCAGCATCTTCAACAAGCGGCGGATCGAGAACGCCTTCCCCGGTGATGATTTCAACCTCTTCCAGCAGTCCTTCATTCAGAGGCAGGTCGGTATTGATCCACAATCGCAGGACATAAAGAACGGCACTTCTGACAATCGCGGGAGTGGCATTGAGATTCCCGGGATGCACCGATCCGGAACCGTGAAAATCAACGCGCAAGCAATCCCCGCCAGTCAACTTCACCTGAATTGCGGTGCCATCGTCGAGAGCATCGCTGGCAAATCCTCCGGTAAATCCGCTCAACTTCTCCGACAAGAGCCCTGCCGAGCGATCAAACAATCCCTGCATCTGCCCCGAAATCAATTCGATTGAGGAATCCTCCACCAATCGCTCTATTGCTCTCACTCCATGGCGATTCGCGGTCACCTGCGCTTTTAAGTCCGCAACGTTATCGGCTGGCGAACGCGACTCTTCAAAAAAATCATCGTCAATCTCTTCATACTCGATCGGACGAATGACAATTCCTTCCTCCGCGAGACAAGTGGCGTCCGGCGGCATGGAGCCCGGGGTCTTTCCTCCAATCTCGGCATGATGGGCTCGATTGGCAACAAAGCCGACAAGGGCCGCTCCTGCAAACACCGGGCTAATCACAGTGACATCGGGCAGGTGCGATCCCCCAAAGGCCGGATGGTTCACCACCACGGATTGCCCGGGTTTCCATTCCCAGCCTTCCGAGACTTTGCGCACACAAAGACCAAGCGCACCAAGGTGCACGGGAATATGCGGGGCATTCACCACCAAACGCCCTCGGGCATCCAGAAGAGCACAGGAAAAATCGAGGCGTTCCTTGATGTTGGTTGAGAGCGCGGTCCGGCGTAATAGTTCGCCCATTTCTTCGACCACTCCCTCAAATCGCCGCCGGTAGAGTTCCGCTTCCACCACTTCCGGCAAGGCGCGCTGTCCAGCGACTCCATCGCCTTCCCAGGCCAAACGGACCGATCCACGAGTCCCATGACTGATCCGCCACCCCTTCTCTAAAACCAATGTCGAGAAGCCATCCTGCTCAAGGCGATTTTCCTCGATCAATTCACCTCGATCGAAGCGCTCCTCTTCCAGTTCGTTTGTGCCACCTGCCAATTCGACGCGGACCGCAACCCACTCGATCACCCGGTCCGGAAGATCGTCGACCCCATAGAGTCCGCGATACCTCCGCTCGAAGGCTTCCCGGACTTCGGCTTCAGAAGTTCCAGCGGTCGTTTCGATTTCGACGGTAGAATCCTGGCCCTGCAATCGAAGTTCAAACAAGCACCGGTGCACTGCCCGTCCCTGGGAAAGATCGGTCACCACTTGCCCGACCGAGTCATCCAAAGGCCGCAGGACCTGTCTCACACGCAACTCGCGATCAGTCGCTTGATCCAGACCCCAGGCACTCAGCAAACCGGCATCGGCGGGTATCAAAACACAGGTGATTCCAAGCTCACGAGCGAGCGAACAAGCATGCTGAGGACCAGCCCCACCAAATGCGAGAAGGGCATGATCACGACAATCATATCCCTCACGGGTGGAGACCTGCCGCAGGGCTTCAGCCATGTGCTCGATGGCAATGCGTCGAAGTCCGAGCAGTAACTCAAGACGATCCACTTTTCCACCAATCTCACCGATCAAATCATCGAGCTGTTTCTCCGCGGCTTGACGGTCGAGAGGCAGATCCGCCCTCTCCTCATCCATCAGGCCGAGGAGCAAGTTCACGTCAGTGACGGTCAATGGTCCACCGCATCCATAACACGCCGGACCTGGAAAACTGCCTGCGCTTTCGGGGCCCACTTCGAGCCCACCGTTTCGCCACTGACAGATGGACCCACCACCGGCTGCCACCGTTTCAATCTGCACAGCAGGGGCCAATACCTTGACCGGGCCGATTTCCTGCTCGTAGCGATACCGGGGTTCGCCTGCGACCCGGGCCACATCGGTACTGGTGCCTCCCATGTCAAAGGTGAGAACCTTCTCCAACCCTGCTGCCCGGGCCAGCGCGGCAGCCCCGGCAATTCCTCCCGCCGGTCCACTGAGAAGACTGTCCACCGGTCGAAAATCCTGAACCTCTTTCAGCTGTCCCGCACTGGTCATAAGGGAGACCGGCATGCCAGGAAGGGCTTCCCTGAGTCCCGACATAAACTGCCGCAGGACAGGAGTGAGATAAGCATTCGCGACAGCTGTCTCCATCCGCGGCCAAAGTCGAATGACCGGTGCCACTTCGTGGGATACACTGACGTCAGTCGCACCACGGGCCTTGAGAATCTCCGAGACCCGACTTTCATGGTCAGGCGCAACATCCGCATTGATCAACGCGACCGCGACGGCTTCTCCAGATTCAAATTCCTCAAGAACCGTTTCATCAAGCGGCTCAACCTCTTCGCCATCCCGTGTCAAACGTCCGGAAACTCCCAGCACTCGTCGGGTCACCGGAATGGAAACCGTCGGGGAAAGCTCGAAGAGGTCCGGTCGACGCTGATCCCGAACCTCGAGCAATGATTCAAACCCTGCCGTGGTGATCAAATTCACCGGGGTTCCCTTTCCTTCGAGAAGGGCATTGGTTCCTCTTGTCGTCGCGACCCGAAGCTCTCCCTCGGGGAAAGGTTCTCCCGGAGCAGTTCCGGTCAAGATTCGAGCCGCCACCACCGGAGCATCCTCGCCCGTCTCGATCTCGATGACTTCTCCGATTTGAAAGACACCAGCCACCTTGATGCGGGCCCGATCGGGGATGGAATCCACGATGGGGGCCTCCCT